>JANPGH010000147.1:0-3632 GCA_031423795.1 Elusimicrobiota bacterium
CATCTCGCAGGCATCGCTGTTTTCGCATCCGGCAATCGTGCCAGATTTTGCGACCGCCTTAAACGCTATTTCTTCGTCGAGAGCACCGCGCTTTTTACGCCGATTTCACCCACTCGCCGGGATGAAGACCCTATTTTTTTATATTAATTATATTCGGGCTTTTAAAAAACAATCTAAATGAACGAACCATTTATAAAATGCCGGCCAGACCTTATCGAATCAGTACCAGCGTACCGGAGTAGGTCTGGCCTTCGGCCTGGATTTGGTAGACGTACACTCCGCCGGGGACGGGGCGGCCGCCGGCGGTAGCGTCCCACATCAGGCTGTTCGATATCGGGCCGGGCGGCAAGCTGGTCACGATCACGCGACCGCGGATGTCGAGGATTTTCGCGGTAACGGGCGCGTCATGAGGATTATCGTAAGTGAAGACAACGTTGTCATTTTTGCCGTCGCCATTGGGGGTCACGAAGCGGTTACTGATTCCGGCGCCATTGAATGAGAATCCGCCGGCGCGCTCAACCGTGCGCAATTGGTAGCGGCCGAGGAATTTGCTCTGGATGGTCAGACGTTGGCCAAGCGAGTCAGCAGTTCCATAGAGCTGGACCCACGCGCGGCCATTGTACCAGTACACACTCATATTGCCGGACGTCGCGTGTATCGACGTGCTGCCGGACAACTCGTAGCGCAGGCTCACGATACCGGTGTTCGGCATCGCGTATGCCGAGACCGGCGTCAGGCCGCCCTCGTAGGCATCGAACTGGACCGATTGGATCACGCGGCCGTTGAGGCTGCGCATATCCTGGGTGCGGCTTGACGCCGTGAAGAGGTACGCGCTGTAAGGATCGCCCGGCACGCCCTCGATGGGTGCCACGTCCTGCGCCAAGACTTCGTAGAAACTCTGGTCATCGGGAGCGACGATGAACGCGGCGTTCGTCCCACCGGTGCGGATCACCGACCGCGCCGACATGCCCGAGGTGTTCTCGGCGCGCACATGATAGTAATACTGCGGCCCGCCGGTGGCGTCGGTCCAGGACCACGTGTTCGTCGAGAGCGTGATTAGATCCGACCAGCCGCCCATTGTCGCGGAGGTCGCGCGATACACGTGATAGGCGAGTAGCTCGTCGGTAGTGGCAGCCGTAGGTGCGACGAACGGCACGAAGTCAGAGTAGCGCACCACCGGCATCCAGCGCAGCGACACCGAGGTCGCGTCGCTGCTCAGTGCGATGCCGAAGGGCACTTGTGGATAATGTAGCGGCGGCTCCAGGTAGATCGACACCGAGCTCGTCTGCAGGCTTTCCAGCGGTATACCGGGGTAGGCCGGCACGCCGCGGTCGACGGCGGTCACCTTAAACACGTAGGTGCTGTAGCTTAAGTTGTAAAGGATCGTCGACGTGGACGGGGCGTAAACCACCGAGATCGAGGAATGCGAAAAATCATACGGCGGCACCGAGTCGAAGTAGACGCGGTAGAAGTCCAGATCGAAGACGTTGACCGCGTTCCAGCTCACGGTGACCTGGCGCGCCCCGCTCGAAACGATACTCAAGCCCGTCGGTGCGGGGGGACGTGCATCGTATATCTCGGTGCTGGCCTGCACGCCAAACGAGTTCGTGTCGGCGTCGGAAATCAGGCCGCTGGCGTCCTGGCTGATGATCATCGCGTAATATGTGACACCTGGCCACAATTGATTGATCAGCAGGGTTTGCGTCGTTCCCGGGGAGGCGGGGGCGGGCGGGGCCGCTGAGATGGCCGGCGCCGGCAATGCCGCGGTATTCGTTGCGTTGTTCCACCACACCGTCGTGCTGCCGCCGACGCTGGCGACGGAGAAGCTCGCGATGCGTATCAAATAGCTGCTCACCGGTGTGGAGGCGACAAACACGTTGTTGTTGCTGTCTGGGGCGTACCAAGACAAGAGCATCTGCCCTTCCGCGCCCGCCGAAGCCGTGAGATTGGCGACAGGCGCAGGAGGCCAGATGTCCTTGACGGACATGCGGATCGTGATCGAATCGCTCGTCGAGGCGGACGCGGCTTGTGCCGGCTGCACGAAGGCAGCCGCCAAGAACACGCCCAACGCCGCGGTTACCGCCGCGAACGCGGACGCGCGCCTCAGACTTGTCATCCTAGGGGTCACCTTGACCCCCGGAATCGATTCGACTCATGCGACGTTTACCTCCTTCCTCATTTTTGCGTCTCCACGAATACCTTCACGGGCGCGTCCAGCCAAAACCCCGTCGTGAGTCCCGACCTGACCATCGCCGCGAAACGCCGGCCTTTCCACTGGGGGTCGTCGGGAATGCGCACGTCCAGTCCCGCAAGCCCAATGGCCTCGCCAGCGATTGTCACCGTCGCCTTCTGCACCTTGATCCAGCCCACATCCGGGATCGGCTCGTAGCCTTCCGGTAGCGGATAGACCTTGTCCCAGGGCCCCACCGTCATCAACACCGCCAACGGGTCCGGCGCGTAATTGGCAATGCGGATGGACTTCTTTGCTTCCTTGCGTACGTCGTACAACCGTCCCACCGGTACATCGCGCACGTACATCTCCGATGGCGACACGTCGAAGTCCAACTGCTGCATCGCCTTCTTCTTCTTTTCCGCCTGCACCGATTCCGGACCCGGTCCAATCGAGAACCGGATGCGGTTGTCGATACCCACGTTGAACAAGCCCGTTCCGACCATCGCCGCGGTCGCAGTGACCTGGTAATGTTTTCCCTTCAGGGCCGGGTCCTCGGGTACGGTCAAGAGCACGTCGAAGTAGCCGAGCGAATGAGACCCAATGACGATTTTTCCCGGGACTGCCTTAAACCAACCCGGGTCAGGAATCGCCTCGTAGTCCTTGGCCAGCTTCGTGCGTGCCGGACGGGAGAATTTCACCTCGACCTCCACGTCCTCATCGCCCTTGTTTTCCACGACGAACGGCACGTGCGCGACCTCGCGCAAGTCGTACAGCTTTCCCGGGGTGACGTTTTCTAAAATCACATCTCCGAAACGCGCCCCGAGTCCAATGACAGCGCCACCTGGCGACGGCGCCATCAGCATTAATCCCACAAGTCCCCCAAGAGGGAGAATTTTTCGCCTCATTGCGGCGCTCCTGCCGTCAGCGTAAACGTCACCAACTGCGCGTGCGTGCCGTCCGTCGTGCTCGTCGGCGTCTTGAAGTACAGGAATAAGTGCGGCTGGCTCCCGTAGGTGTCCGTTACGCTCGGCGGCAGACACTCCATGTGCTTGAGCCCAGCTCCGGATTGACGCTCAAACAACGCGACCCCCGACCCCGTTCCCGAACCCGCCGCGCAGGCAGGACTGCCGATGGCTCCCACCGGAAACGATCCCGTCCCGACTACTGCGTGACTGCTCGTCAGCACCGTGGCTAGCGGTGCTGTGACCACCGACGTGTCGGTGAACAACGCCCAGGCCGACAGGCCGTCCAACACTGGCGTATTCGTACTTACCAGCGTCCACGGCGTTCCCGCAGGCGACGCCACTTGTCCCCGCAACGTCAGTCCCGTCCACGCGTACGTGCTGTTGATGCTCACCGTCGACGCCAGCGCCGTGTACGTGCTCGTGTTCAGCGGCACCGCGCCTAAGTCCGCGCCGCTCGGTGCTGTCGTGATCATGATGCTGTACGACGCCGACGG
>JANPGH010000148.1:0-58347 GCA_031423795.1 Elusimicrobiota bacterium
TGGGATTACCAGCCTCCAAACTGGGGTCGAATTGGTGGGATTGGCCCCAGTTTTACTGGGGTCGTTTAGGTGGGATTTACACCCCTAAAACTGGGGTCGAGTCGGTGGGACGGAACAGAGTTCTTCCAGCTATATAACTCGATGCCTTTGAATGACTTCGCGGTGGGCCTGTCCATTTGTTCGGCCGAACAAACGAATGGGACGGCCAGAACTAAGCCTGTCAGGATAATGCGGCGGAGATTGCGCGGCATATCACTGATCATAGTAATTGCGTCAACGCGTGCAGGCTAGGCCGGCGGGCCGCCACTTGGCCCCGAATGCCTTCCCGTAAACCATCCGTAGATTCCGAGAAGAAAGCCGCCCCTCAAAAGAACTAACTGAAGAAGCGCTAAATACATGTTCTGGCGCGCGAGCTGCTTAAAACGATGTAAATCGAGAAAGCTGGAAATCGATCGCGTCTGAGCGAGGAACAGCTGATTCTTGAGATAACCGAACACCAGGTTAACCGCGGCTAATCCGAAGATGCCGTAGAACAAGTTTAAAGTATTCATCTAGGACGGATTATTGATGGGGAATTATAAAAATGCAAGGGTGTGGTGTTTTTCCGGCCCGGGCATTTTCACGGCCGCCACACCCGCTGACGTGAAACCGGCTATCGGCTAACGTCAGGGATTTCGGTTTTCAAGGAACGCAAGACGCTTGTCGTGGGAGGCGAGGGTGTCGGCGTGAATGGTCCAACGGAAGCGAGAATCATCGAGTTTCGCGGAAAAGGCGTCCATGCGAGTCAGCAACTCATCCCGAGTAACCAATTTTTCGTTCATATAAGCCGCTATTCCGTTCACCGTTGAATCGATGCGGACGACCGCGGCCGCGACGGTGTGTAGCACGGATTTCAGGCCAGCGACATCCGTTTTCAGAACGGAAACATCAGACTTCAGGCCAGCGACGTCGACTTTCATCACAGACACATCCGATTTCAGGCCCGCGACGTCCGTCTTTAGAACGGACACATCCGATTTCAGGCCCGCGACGTCCGTCTTTAGAACGGACATATCTGATCCTATGGCGGCGGCCTTCTTTCCCAAGTCTTTCATGCTCTCGCGCATTTTATATCACCTCGCATTGACTCACAAGGGCCCAAAGGTCCCCATCCCATACGCTCCGGGTTGCGGAATAGTTCCAGCGAGGGATATATGCCGGGAAATTGCTAAAATGACGATATGTCCTCGACGGAGAGAGCGCTGCCCGATACGCCGGTGATGCGGCAGTATCAGGACATCAAAAACAAGCATCCCCACGACCTCGTGTTCTTCAGGCTGGGGGATTTTTTCGAGCTTTTCGGCGAGGATGCTCGCGAGGCGTCACACATACTGGGACTGGTGCTGACCCAGCGCCAAGGCGTGCCGATGTGTGGGGTTCCGGCGCACAACGTGCAGAATTACATCGGACGACTTCTTCGCGCGGGGCGCAAGGTCGCAATCGCTGACCAACTCGAGCCGCCTTCGAAGGACAAAAAAATTGTTCCGCGCGGGGTGACTCGCGTAGTAACGCCAGGCACGGTGGTCGAAGACGAGTTGCTTGATCCAAATTCCTCTAATTTCCTGGTCGCAGTCGAGCATGATTCGGCGGGCTGGGGGGCGGCGTGCCTCGATGTCTCCACCGGCGAATCATGGGCGACGCAGGCATTAAACGATCGTGATCATCGAAGATTTTATGAGCTCCTGGCACGCGTGCGGCCCGCGGAAGTGGTCGCGACCCAAGGCGCAGGAACGGCACTTGGGATCAAGAACTCGCCGTCCGCTTCCGTCTGCTTAACGACCGTCGAATCATTCAATTCTGGCGAGGCTCCATCTTGGGCCGCCGACGCCATTTGGAAAAACCATCACCTCGCCCTCAAGGCCGCGCTGACGGCTCGGCAATATGTCAACGAAGCCCGCTTCCGACTACGCGAGTTGCCGGAACCGGCGTATCGCGAGTCTACGGCGATCATGCAGCTTGACGACACGGCGATTCGGACCTTGGAACTGGTCGACTCTGCCTCCGGCGATAAGCGCCACACGCTATGGGGCCTACTCGACGGCTGCCGCACACCGATGGGATCGCGTAAACTCAAGAATTGGCTGCTGCATCCGTCCCTCGATTTAGACGAAATCAGCCAGCGCCAAAATTGCGTCGAGGACTTACTGGGGAAATCCTCAGCGCGCCAGTCGCTGGCCAAGCTTCTCCAAGAAGTATCAGATTTGCCGCGCGTGGTCAGCCGCCTGTCGACACGCCAAGCCGGCCCTCGGGATCTCGGCGCGTTGAGACGGTCACTTACGCGGCTTCCCGACTTGGAGAATTGGATCTCGGAAACCCTCTTTACCTCCGGCTTAGCCGATCTGGCGACCTCCTTGCTCGCGACGAAGAAAAATCTAGACGCCCTGCGCGAATATCTGGACAAGGCACTGACCGACCAGCCTCCGGCGCGTCTGTCCGACGGCGGATTGATTCGCCCCGATTTTCATCAAGAGCTCGATGAGCTGCGCCGCCTCAAGACCGACAGCGACCAGGTTCTTTTGGAGCTGGAGGAACGGGAAAAGAAGGCGACTGGCATTACCAGCCTTAAAGCGGGATACAACTCTATTTTCGGGTACTACCTGGAAATCACCAAGACGCATTCGCCCAAAGCCCCCGCGCATTACCATCGCAAACAAACGCTGACCAATGCCGAGCGCTACATCACCCCAGAACTCAAAGAACTCGAGACGCGCATCCTATCTGCCGAAGAAAAAATGCTGCGGCTCGAGGCCTCGCTATTCGAGGTTGTGCGCGACGAGGCCCTTAAACAACACGGTACGTTGCTAGGGCTATCCGAACTTTTAGCCCAGCTCGACTGCTTCCAGGCGCTGGCCGCAGTCGCCGCGACCCACGATTTCGTCAAACCCATCGTTGACCGGTCGCACGAACTCGAAATCGTGGATGGCCGCCACCCGGTGCTGGCTGCGCTGCTCCCATCCCGCGAGTTTGTCCCGAATTCGCTGACGCTTAATGCCCGCGATCCCCAAATCGTGGTGCTGACTGGACCGAACATGTCGGGTAAATCCACGTACCTGCGCCAAAACGCGCTGATCGCGCTGATGGCCCAGATTGGCTCCTTCGTGCCAGCCAAATCCGCGCGCATCGGCCTGGTCGATAAGATTTTGACCCGCATCGGCGCGCAGGACGCTCTGGCCCAAGGTGACTCGACGTTTATGGTCGAGATGAAGGAGACATCGCACATCCTGCGCTCGGCGACGACGAGGTCGCTGGTCGTCCTTGATGAGGTCGGACGCGGTACGTCCACTTTCGACGGCATTTCGATTGCCTGGGCTGTGCTCGAGCACCTACACACGGCTTACGCCGCTGACGGCGTCGAGCGCGACGCCGCCGCGCCGCGCGGCCCGCGCACGCTGTTCGCCACGCATTACTTCGAACTCACCGCGCTTTCAAAAACCCTTCCCGGGGTGGTCAACGCAAACGTCGAGGTCAAGGAATGGCGCAATGCGCAAGGCGCCACGGAAGTGGTTTTCCTCCATAAAATCGGAAGCGGCCCCGCCGACCGGTCTTATGGCATCCACGTCGCGGCTCTGGCAGGATTGCCAGCCTCGCTGATCGCGCGCGCGGGCGAAATTTTGGCCGGGCTCGAAACGGAATCTGCCTCCGGCCGCCTGGCGACGAAAGTTGCGGGTCCCGCCGCAGGGCCGGAACTTCCGATTTTCGAAGAAAATCCTGTCCTTCAAACCCTCAAGCTTTTGAATCCCGACACTATGACGCCCCTCGACGCGCTGCAAGCGATCATCGCGCTCAAAAAGAGACTCTAATGCCTATTATTCGCCAGCTATCCGAAGACGTATTCGCGCGCATCGCCGCCGGGGAAGTCGTCGAACGTCCAGCCTCGATGCTCAAGGAGCTCCTCGAAAACTCCCTCGACGCGGGGGCCACACGCATCGACGTCGAAGTGACCGGCGCCGGGGTCGAGAGTTTACGCATCGTCGACGACGGTTGTGGGATGGACGCCGACGATGTCAAAGCGTGCCTAGGGCGCCACGCGACCAGCAAGATCGCCGCATTCGAAGACTTGGACAGCCTGAAAACTTTCGGTTTCCGAGGCGAAGCGCTGTACGCGATCACCGCTGTCGGCAAAATCACCGTCACGAGCACGACTCGCGACGCCAAAACCGGCTGGCGCATCACCAGCGACGGCGCAAAGGTCAGCGACGGTCCGGCGCCCGCGATACCCGGAACCACGGTTTTGGTCAAGGAGCTTTTCCACAATACGCCCGCTCGCCGCGAATTCCTGAAATCAGAAGGTTCCGAACGCGCAAAGCTGGCTGCGGTCGTTGAAGAAGCGGCATTGGCCAATCCTCATGTCCGGTTCACTTATAAGGCCGAAGGCCGCAATGTGCTGCGCTTCGATCCCGAAAATTCGGGTGACGTTTTTTCGGACTTCGATTTGCGCGCCGCCGCGGTTCTTGGCGACGATCTGGCCAGCGGCCTTCTTCCCATCGATGTCGAACGACCGGGGGTGCGCGTGCGCATGCTCGTCAGCCCCGCTGATAAAATGGCGGGCTCGCGCGCCTTCCAGTATTTCTTCGTCAACAAGCGCCCCGTCGCTTCTCGCATCCTGCAGCAGGCGCTGTACAAGGCCTACGGCGAGCGGCCCTCGGGCAAACATCCGGTAAGCGTGGCCCTACTTGAGCTTAATCCCGACGCCTTCGACGCCAATGTCCACCCCGGCAAGCGCGAGATTCGCTTCAAAAAGGACGGGGAGATGTTCGAGATCGTCTCGGGGCTAGTCGCCTCGGCGCTCGCTAAAGCCAAAGCCGCAGCACCCATCATCCTTGAAACCGTTTCGATCGCTGGACCGTCTATCGTCGCCGATATAGCTCCCGATCCCGCCCCCGACGCTTATTACCTGGGCGGGCGGGGACTATTGCCCGACGGATTCAAGCAGCTCAAGCTCAGCTCGGCCATCGCGATGTCGGCTCCGGAAGGCGCGCCAGCGTGGTACACCCCTCCCTACCGATTCGTCGGTCAAATCGAACGAAGTTTCCTGCTGTTCGAGGCCAACGGCGGACTATTCATTCTCGATCAACACGCGGCGGCAGAACGGATTTTATTTGAAAAACTGATGGCTGGGATCGAACAGGGTGGCGCCAAGTCGCAGAAGCTCATGCTCCCAGTCCCCATCGATTTACCCGCCTCCGCCGTGCGCATGGTCTTGGAAAAAGCCGACCGCCTGCGCCGCCTGGGTTTCGACCTGGAAGCGCGTGGGAAAAACGGCCTCCACGTGACCGCGATTCCAGAGCTGTTTGGTCTTGCTGAAGACGTCAAGAAGTTGGTTCACCGCGTCGTCGATTCCCTCTCCGATCCTTTGGACGAAGCCGCGGCCCTGCGGCATGACGCGCTCGCCACGGTCGCCTGCAAGGCCTCCGTCAAAGCACACGATCGCCTGAGCGAGGAAGAAGCTTACCACCTACTCGATCAGCTCAAAGACTGCAAGGATGGTTCGGCCTGTCCTCACGGACGTCGCGCGATTCTAGCACTCAACCGCGACGAATTGGCGCGCCGGTTCCAGCGTCCCGGAGCCGTTCCACTCTGAGCCATTTGTCGTCGAGACCCAGGCCAAGAATGGGTCTTGACGCTTATATTTCCGGAGCTATACTAATCGCGTCGCCTGCGGTACCGCCGAGACGCGGGGGACTAATTGAGGCGCTGAGACGGCCCATTGATGGGCGCCGGTCTCGGCGCCTCCCAATTTAGGCTTCTCCTGATGATGCCTGGCGAAAACCCCTATTTACCACTATACTCAGAAGGACCGATGCGCCCGAACCCCCGCGTTCTGTTTTTATTCTTCGTCGCCGCTGTCAGCGTCGCCTCTGCTCAATCGATCGACTGCGAATTCGGCAAAAGCGCCCTGCAAAGGCCGAATTATCCAGAAGCTGTCGCGCGCCTGACGAAATGCCTCAATTCCAAACTCTCCGACCGACAACGCGTCTCGATACTACAGCTGCGCGCCAAGGCTTACCATGGGCTCAAGAATCAGCAGCTCGCCGTTCGCGACCAGGAAAAAGCCGTCGAACTTGACCAATCGCGGAGCGCCTGGTCCTCAATACGCCTTTCCATTTATTTACGGGAGCGCAGGCATTTCGGGAAAGCCCTCGCCGCAATTAGCAGAGCTGAGAACCGCGACGAAAATGGCGCCGGAAGTGGTCCCGGCGCGATCGTCTACTACCAGAAAGGACGTATTTTGCACGAATCGGGACACACGCTAGACGCCATCATTTCATATAGCCGCGCGATCAATCGCAAGCCCCACGATCCGTGGATTCTGTATCGTCGCGCGCTGGCTTACGAATCACTGGAAAATCGAGTTCAGGCCAAGCGCGATCTGACCCTTGTCGCCGAATACACGCCGAAAGAGGGTTATGACCCCGCGATCGTACGAAAATTACACGAGTACGGATTTTCCGCGGCGCAACGCAAAAATGCGTGCGGCGACCAAGATTCCGACTGCGAATTTCATTAGAATTTTCTCAATAATGGCGCTGGCTCGCGCTGAAAAATCTTACGACATCGATCGATACCTAACTCTCTAGGTATTTTGGTCTAGACGGTCTCGGGTCCAAAGGCTCTGTCAAAGAGAGATTTTTCGCTCTATACATTGATGTTGGTCCTAGCTAATAGAATGACTCTTAACACACGTCTCGCCGTTTGCTTCTATTCAAGCGCTCTTGCCATCGCGCTGCCGACCTTGGCGGCGCGGGCGGCCGGGGGTTCCCCGTCAATTGTTCGTCCGGGTGGGAATACCGCAGCCGCCGCCGTAAGTCTTCAGGCGCTGATACCAAGTTATTTTTATTTTCAGTTGCAACTTTTAGGGCCCCATTTTACGGATCCCGCGAAATTATCGGACGCAATGTTTGAAAGCGTCGCTACTCCCCACATGGAAATCCACGACCTGCGGGCGGCGAAGACCGTGGTGGACGTCTTGAGATTGCCCGAACCAGATTCAGAAGCGCTCCTCGCTGATTTACGGTCTAAAATGGATTTATCGCTTTCAGACAACGAGCGCGTGCAGCATGCCGATCTCATCGATAAGCTCGAGATCGCGGCAGGATTTTATCGCTCAAACCATCTTGAAATGCGGCGCCTTCAAGACCTCATGAATTCCTCTGGCCTGTATGAAGCGTGGATGGGCAAGGACCCGGTGTCTGCGGCGATCGAATTGGATAATTTTTACGGAGGGGCGGCCAACGCCTTTTTGCCCGCTGATGTAACAAGTGGAAATAATTTTCCTGCCACCAAGTTCAATGGGTCCTATCGGCACGCGATGTTTCGCCCACGACAGCCACCGAACATGGGAGTACAACTTTTACAGGCTCTCACCAGTACCCTGGACAAAAATGAAAATTCTTCTGCGCCCAAGAAGATCGTCAATAAAGGAGCAGCCACTGAAAAAACAGTTCCGAATGCCGCCCAAGCGCCGGTGCCCGTCGTGAAACTCGATTTGGTTAGTGCCGCCGCATCGGGAACGACCATTCTTCGAGAACCAACTCCGACCGTTGAGCTTGATGCATTTCAACGTCCCACTTTTTTAGTGCCGCCTCCAACAGTATCGGAATACCGCCAGCACCGGGTGCAGAAACTTACGCGGAAAACTACTCGGGGCAAGGATGCCCATCCAGACAAAGTGATAATTGCTACCCCAGAACATTCTCAAATTAAATACAGGCTCACCTTTTCCCCGTACGCCAATCGTCAGCTGAAGGAATTCTTAACAAATGCAGCTTTAGCCGATCGCAAGGCGGCCGTCCTGCGAACCCTGCATCGCTTGAGAGAAAATCCTCGAGAAGGAAGTTTGCGGTCAAAGAAATATTCCCCGAACCGGACAACGGCTAAATTTATAGGAAGGGAAAATGATCTCTGGGAATCTTACGTCGAAAACAATACGCCGGGCGCTTTACGAGTGTTCTGGTATTATGGGCCGGGAGATGAAGAAATCATCATTGTTGCGATCATGAAACATCCGGAAGGCCGAAATGGAAAAAAAGCTCCGATATTATATTAGCGCACGCCCCAAATGTGCTGCCACTGGGGCACGATGCGCACGTCGCGGGCGTAACGGCGCGCCAAGTCCTCGAAATGCAGGCATTTCGATGGCGTGATCGGCTCCACACCCCCAAAGCGGGTGGCCGGTTGCAGCACTAA
Source organism: Elusimicrobiota bacterium (assembly GCA_031423795.1). Taxonomy (GTDB): domain Bacteria; phylum Elusimicrobiota; class Elusimicrobia; order UBA1565; family UBA9628; genus GWA2-66-18. The sequence goes on from JANPGH010000148.1 coordinate 8,227, forward strand.
GGGAAATCGCTTCGACGTCCCGCGCCAAAGCGCTAATACCTGGCGCCATTCAGACTCGGTGGACTTGGAAGTCAGGACGACCTTGAGAAAAGTGCCCTTCGGCGCTTCCTTAAGAAAGGCGCGGTGCATATCCCAGGTCGCACGCCCCGTGGATGAAGGCAATTTAACGTCCATGGCCACGACATCGCAGAGCTGCGCCAACGCCTTCATGGCAGCGGCCATCGTTCCGTTGGTCTCCAGGTAATTCTCCAGACCCTGGTGGCGCGCCCAGGTCATCGCTGGCGCCAGAAATGCGGGGTGGAGAAGGGGCTCGCCGCCCGTCCAAGATACCGACCGATGAGGTCGCCGGTGGGCAAGTCTTAAAATGGTGGCACGAAGGCGGGCGCTCGTCCAGACGTGGCCGGAGGGAATGGGAATCGATTCCGGCTCGTCGCAGTAATCGCAGTGCAGGTTGCATCCGCCCAGGCGGACGAAGATCTGGCGTTCACCGACCCGCACCCCCTCCCCTTGAAGCGAAGAAAACACTTCGAGGACACGCGCATGGGATGGGTCCGATAATTTAAGCGGCGTCGTCAAAGCGCCGGATCCTCGATTCCCGCTTCGCGAAAACCCTTCGCTCGCAACTTGCAGGAATCGCAACGACCGCACGGCCCTGTGCCACCCGCGTAGCAGGACCAGGTGAGCGACAGCGGCGCGCCGACTTTCTTCGCCAGGCGCACGATGTTTCTCTTATCTAAGCGCAACAAGGGTGCCAGCACCGTCAGCGCTTTCCCGGAGCTTCCACGCTTGGTGCCGAGCTTGGCGACTTTCGAAAACGCGTCCAAAAACGGCGGGCGACAATCCGGATAGCCGGAATAATCGAGGGAGTTGGCCCCGATTACAATCGCGCTGGCGCCGATCGCATCGGCCAGGGATGTCGCCAGCGCCAAGAACATCGTGTTCCGCCCGGGGACGTAGGTCGAAGGAATAGCCCCTAAACCGATTTTCGCCAGGGGGAGCTCCGGAAGCCTCAGTTTCTTATTGGTCAGGGAGGATCCCGTCAGCCAGGGCAGCGATACATGGACTTCGTGAAGCGGCGTTTTGGACCGACGCGCGACTTGGCGCGCAGCGCGAAGCTCGCACGCATGGCGCTGACCGTAATGCACCGCCAATGCTGTGGGCACGTAACCCTGCTTCTTGGCCCAATAAAGGGCCGTGGTCGAATCCAGTCCTCCGGACAGAAGCACGACCGCTTTTTTCGGCATGACGCTTATTTTTTCTCCGGGAATTTCCCGGTCAGTGCCTCGCGACAAATGCGTATGACATCGGCGCTAAAATTTCCCTTCGAGACCATCCAATCAACGTATCCACGGTCTTGAGTCACGACCTCGCGCAGGGTGCGGCCCTTGTGCTTGTTCCCAAAGCCGAACGTCGCCTCGCCGTTTTTCCAGACGAACTTTCCCTCCGCGTCGACGCGGCTCGGGTCCACTGCTGCGCAGAATGCATCGAGGCCCGCCATGTCCTTGGGCAAGTCCGGGTAGCGCTCGACTTGGGCGCACAAAACCTCCAGCGAGGCGCGCACGTCGGCCTCGGCGCGGTGGGCGCCGGTCAGATCCTTCCCACAGTAATATTTGTACGCGGAGGTAAGATCGCGGCGCTCTTTGCGCGCGAAAATCGTGAACGAGTCCGCGAAGCGCTTCCCTGCCAACGGCCAGTCGTAGCCGGCGCGCTTGAGCTCGATGGTTAACAGGGGAACGTCGTACTTGACCGCGTTGAATCCAGAGATGTCGGCGCCTTCGAACAACTCCAAAAGGCGCGGGGCTAAATCCTTGATTGTCGGCTGGCCGCGGACCATCGCGTCGGTGATCTTATGAATGGCCGTCGCCTCCGGCGGGATTGGAACGCCGGGATCGACGAGTGATGAAAACACCGTCTCGCGTCCGTCCGGCTCCGCGCGCAGGACGCAGATATCGACGATTCGGTCTTGGGCCGTGTCGACGCCAGTCGCCTCCAAATCGAAAACACACAACGCACGCTCAAGCTTAATCATCGAGAAGGCTCCGGTATGGGGGGAATGACCATTTGCGGCGGCCGTGCTACAGCCGTCGATGCGACCGGCTCCACCCACCCCGGCGGATGGCAGTCGTAGGCGATATGGACGTAATGCTCGACGACGAAATGCTCGTCGCCGTGCGACATGCTGGAATTGATGTCGTCACCCGCATACCGGGCGTCGGCATCGGTGCGCGTGAATTCATCGGTGACTTTCGGCTCAAGATCTCGTCCGCAGTTACGCCTCATTAATTTGAGCGCGGTGCGACGACGGCTGGCCACTGCCCAGCTCCAGCCTTCCGCGGAATAACGCACCCGTCCGCCGCCAAGTTCAACATAGCCGACTTCCTTGATCGGCCCCTTGCGCGGACGACGCCGCTCGACGGTCTCGGCGACGCAAGAGGACAGCACCACCGCCAATGCGCCCAGAATTAAAAATTTCATTTCAGCGGCCTCAATTCCTCGGTGGACGCCGCCTCGGGGGCGGCGCTTAGGCCTGCCAGACGTTCGGCGCAACGCTTGCCGTCGAGGATCGTCTCCTCCATGAACGAATACTTCCACCCACCATAACGACCAATCGACTCGACGCCTATTTTTCCTAAATGCCGAAAAATCGTTTCCACCGCCGGGGTGCGAGCCGCATCGTAGACGACGTATCCCACGGGGATGGGCATCCACCTTCGCGCCGACAGTTGGTCGGAGCGGCGCAGCAGCCCGCACTCGCGCAGGCCCTTCACGATGGTGGCCTCCATCTTTTTGGTGTTCACACGAACGCCACCGGGACGGGAAATCTCAATGTAAAGCGCGCTGTGTCCCGCCGGAGCGATCTCTTTGGAGAAATTTGTCGAGCAGCCGACGCGGTAAAACGGGTACTTTTTCTCCGGAAAATAAATCCAATGCTTGTCAGTGACGTCGGCGCGGGCAACGCCGAGATTGAGGTTCCAAACAGTATTCCAGCGCAGCCGGCGTCGCGCGGACTTGGCCTCCGTCGGCCACGGCCCGGCCAGGTCCATGAATTGATTGAGCGGCAGCGTGTTCACCAACCGTTCGTATTTGACGTCTCCGAGGCCCGCGATGTGCGCGACTTTCTCGCGCAAATCGACGGCTTCGACCCGGGAATTGACGCGCACCACTCCGGGCTCAAGCCGGGCCGCCAGCGCGTCAGGTAGGCTTTGAATCCCCCCGCGCACCGGATAGCGAAATGTCGCGTTATAGCCGAATAGCTTATTCTGCTGCGAAAGCGCCCCGTAAACGACCTCGGCGGCAGTGGGTTTTGGCACGAATCGTCCCTGCCATTCCGTGGTCAGTCGCGACAACGACGTCTGCCACAGTTTTTCATTGTACGGCTTCATGAAATGCCGCGTGATTCCCTCGCCGAACGTGGCGCGACTCCACGATAGGAAATCAGGACGAGAGGGCAAAGAACGCGGTCGATGCACGGTTTCCAGGAACCCGGCCACGCAATCGAGCACCGTCGCAGCCGGCAGGCCGTTCACATTTGCCTGGAAAGGATAACGGGTATAGACTTCTTGCGAATAAATCCACGCCTTTCGCTCGAGGCTGGCGACGTTGTCGCCGAGAAGCTCAAGGATGAAGTTCTTCCCGTAGGAATCGTGTAGATGGAGGAGATGTCCAGTAAAGTCGAAGGTGAACCCGTCTTGCCGCACGGATCCGGCCGTGCCGCCGACGCTCGCGCGGGCCTCGATCACCAGCCGGGAACGGATTCCTGCGCGGCCCAGGTGATAGGCCGTCGACAAGCCTGCCAGGCCGCCGCCCAGGATCAGGACATCCGTTTTCATTTCATTGAGATCGACGCCAGCCGGCGTCCGACCCAAAGCATCACGATCGCTACGAGCGCGTAAATCGCCAGCGCCCCGTTCAACGGCAGTTGCGTCGCCAAAAAGGCGCAAAATCCGAGGAATGTCGCGGCGGCGCCGGAAACCAGCACGACCTGGCTGCGCGTGAGTCCCGTGCGCTCGAGGCGTAAGGCGAAATGATCTATCGAACCAAGAAACGGAGACTTCCCTTGGTTTAAGCGTAGTATGCTGACGAAGAATGTGTCGAACACTGGCACGAAAAGGATCAGCAGCGGGGCGAAAAGTCCGGCGTCGTTGATCGCGGATGGGTGCGAACCCAAGGAAAGACCGGCCAACAGAAAGCCGAGCGTTAGGCTGCCGCAATCGCCCATGAAGACCTTGTGTTTTTTCGATAAATTCCACGGCAGAAAACCGAGTGCCGCGCCCGCGACGGCAGCCGCGGCAAATTTCACATATTGGTCCTGGGATGGCAGTGACACCAAAAGGAACCCGAAGGCCGCTATCATCGCTTGGCTCGCGGCCAACCCGTCCATAATGTCGATGATGTTTAGCGAGTTGGTGACGCCGACGACCCAGATCAAGGTCACCGCGCCCGCGACCCACGACGGGTGGATGAAATGAATTCTCAGGCCGTACAGCACGAGCAAGGTCGTCGCCAGGAACTGCACGAGGAATTTCGGCTTGTAGTCGAGCCCTTCTGGTCGCCGCAAGTCGTCGGCTAAACCCAAAAGGAAAACTAAGGTCCCGCCAAATAGCAGGGAGCGCAAATTGTAAAGCGTGCCGCTGGGGAAGGCCGTCGTGAAACGGATCAAGAGCATTGCTCCGGCAAATCCGGCCCAGATCGCCACACCACCAAAAATCGGCGTCGGGGTCGTGTGGGTTTTCACCGCGGAAGTGGGCGCATCGAGCAACCCCAGCCGCAGCGACAGCAGGCGCACGAGCGGCGTCAGTAGAAATGAAATCGCCGTCGCGACGGCAAAACACGACGTGTACAGCCTAATCTCGGTCGTCAAGGCGCCTCCAAGGAGATCAAAGAACATGCCGGCCCGCGATACGACGGCGCGAGAGCGGCCTCAAGTCCTTTCCAGTTGTTGTCTCCTGTGGACGTCAACGTTCCCAGGCTCTCGCCCAAACGCGCGGCCTCGCGGGGCACGATGAGAAAATGGGTAAATCCATCCGCGCGTAACGCACGGCCTAAATCCGCCGCCGACGCGGCCTCGTTGGCCCGACGGATATAAAGGTTCGGTCCGTGAACCGTGCTGGACCGATGCGCCCGAGGAATATAATAGCCGCGCTGCTCGCCGACGACGAGAATATTCGCATCGGCGGGCAGTTCGTTGGCCGCCGCGGCACAAGGATAATAATCGAGCCGGCGGGAAAGGAACGTCCGGCGGTCCTCCAAAGCCAATAGCGACGCCGGCGAACCTAATACCGCGTGGCAATACATCCACAAGAAAAGATGCGAGGCGATCATCAGCCCAGCCGCGCCAGCACCCAGCAGGCGCGCGCCGACTCCGGCCTTCTCGCGCCAGTCTGCGACCCCGGATGCCGCGACGAGTGCCATGGCCGGGGCTAGTGCCGTCAGGAAACGCAATACGACGCCCGTGGAAAACCAGCCCAGGAAATATAATACGGAAAACGCCGCCACGCCCCGGAGCACGCGCCGCCGCCAGGCAACGATTATACCGGCCGCCCACAGCCACAAGGTCAGGTCCCAGCCCAGGTCGCCGAGCACGTCCATGCCGCCGCCGAAGCGCAAAGGATTGTGGAATAGCAGGACCGGCAGGGAAAGAAAATCGCGAACCCAACCGTTGCTGTGGCCGTACTCCGTCAAGATCGCGAAGTATCCCGAGGCGAGTTCCGTCGTCCAGCCAATGTCCCGCGCTGGGAAAATCCGGTAGAGAAACGGGAAGACCGGATTGCCGACGCAAATCCAATTCTTAATCAACCACGGGGCAAAGACTCCGCCGGCCACAACGCTGAAAATAAGCGCGTCCTTAAAACGGCCGCGCCAGACGAGCCGCAGCGCCAAGATCGCCGCGGGAAGTCCGGCGTAGTACTTGGCCCCCAAAGCCAGGCCGGCAAACACGGCTGATAGGAGAAGAAGTCCGCGGCTTTTTGGAGCCTCGGAGATTTCAAAACACAGCCAACAGGCTGTGATCCAAAGCATTACCAGCGGCTCAACGTAGGTCGTAGAACTCAGCAATAACACCGCGGTATGGGTCGCAATGAGCAGGGCTGCCCAAGGTGCTGCTGGCGTCAGTCGACGACCAAAAGTGAGCAGCCATCCGACAGTGAGCGCCGTGCCCAACCACACGATCATCTGCGCCAAAAGGTCCGAGCCCAGGCTCAGCGCGAACGTGAACAGCATCTCCCCGTTCTGAGGGAAATGCGCGAAAACAATTCCCCCCGGCGCGTACAGCCGACCGGCGCGCAAATACTCCTGCGGCAAGGCCACGTGATAGACGAGCGAATCGTATTGATGCGGCGGCGTGAAACACGCCCATAGCGCCAACATGAGCGGTCCGGCGATGGCGATAAACAGCCAGGGACGCGCTACCGCAAGGCGCAGCGCCGACGCCGCAGATTTCAGGCCTTCGCGCGCTTGCCGCCATCCGTAAATCCACATTCCGCCAAGGAGCAGCGGCGCCACCCACGGGCGGAAAAATCCGCACGCGCCGAAGGCGAACATTCCAAGGGCGATCACGCCGAGGCCGAGGGTGACTCCAGCTATGCTGGCTTCGTATTCGGTCACATCAAGGGCCATCCCGGAGATCACCCTGCGGCCCATTCCCGCGGCGATGACCGTCGTCAACGCTAATAGGAATAGGGGCACCAAACCGGACCACAACGCCGTTCCCAGGCCGTTCATCGTCACCATGACGGAGAGCACTGCCGTCAGCCCTGCGGCCAACACACCATTCATTGGCTGATCTCGAAAATATCGAATCGACAAACTCCGAGGCGTTGGAGAACGGACTGCCCCAGGCACCAAAGCGCGGAAAGTCCGTAGACGCAGGAGCGCCGGAAATTGATCGATGAGGCTTCCGAGAAATACCGCGCGGCGACGGGGACGTCTCCCAGGCGCATCTTCAAGTAAGCCGCTTGAATGAGGAATTGCTGGTCAAAGACGAAATCATCAGAATTCTTCCGCCACGGCACCGTCTCCAAGCACTTGCGCGAGTAGGCGCGCAGGCCGGAGTGCCACTCGCCGAGGTTCTGGCCGCTGACGAAGTTCTCGAACGCAGTCAACAGGCGGTTAAAGACGTACTTATAGACGGGCATCCCGCCACCTAACGCCTCCCAGCGCGTGCGAATGCGATTGCCGCAGACCATGTCGCAAATATCTTTGGTGATCAGGTCGGCCATGATCGGAACCAGGCGCGCGTCGTACTGATAATCGGGGTGAACCATCACAACCACGTCGGCGCCCCGATTCAGCGCTTCCGTGTAGCACGTTTTTTGATTTCCGCCGTAGCCTTTATTAGAGGAGTGCTCGATAACCGTTAGCCCCAGCCGGCGCGCCATCGCCACCGTTCCATCCTTCGAACAATCGTCGACGAGGATCACTTCGTCCACCGTTCCCGGCGGTATGTCGCGGATGGTTCGCTCGAGGGTCTTCTCAGCGTTATAGGCCGGCATGACGACGATGACTTTAGGCTTGGCCATGGGACCAGATTATACCTGTCTCAGCGCTTCAGGCGCCAAATCCGCAGCCAAGGGCCCGTCGATTGGCCGGGTTCCGACGGAAATTCATGGACGAGCTCCGTCTGCCCGCCCAATTCGCTGAAAAATGTCGCGAGTTCACGCACTCGCCGCGGATCGGCTCCGAAACTCGACGTCACCACCCAATCGACGCGCGCCGCGCGCGCCGTATCCAGGCCCGGACGCACGTCAAGAAAATCGCCGTCGGCCTGCGACTGGGCGACATGTCGGGGCGCGGACCAAAGATCCTTCGGCGCGCGTTGAATCCGATAAATACGATATCCGCCACCGGGATGCCTCAGCGCCATCGCCCGGAATAGCCGCGCGCGGGGAGACCCGTTTTTCTCCGCGCGCGACGCCAGTTCTAGGCACTGCTCTTTGGCCATCACGACCATCGGACCGGCATGGGGCTGATCAAGAAGTAACGTCTGTCCAGGAGACGCCGTCTGAGCCAACCATTGCGTCGCTTGCGCACGCGTGTCGGGGAGCCTTAGCTCGGCGTTTTGTCTCCAGGACATCACAACGCCCGGCGCAAGAACGAGTGCTGCGACCAAAATCCTCCTTGCGACCCTCTCTCCGCCAAGCTCGGAAAGCCCCTCTCCCGCCAAAAGGGCCAAAAAAGGATACGCCCCCATCAGATAACGGGTCACTCCACCGTTGAAACTCGCCGTCAGAAGAATAAAATATCCGACCACCGGAACGGCCAGAAGCAGCGCCCGCTTCGGATCTTTACGAAACGCGAGGACCAACCCGAACAATGCCGCAAGTCCTGCGGGAGAACCTTCTCCTCCAAAAGTCGCGAGATTGCCCGCGACCAGACGGATGGACTCCCAGGCGTCGTAATGAAGCAGCTTACCGAGTTCTCCGTTGTAGGCCAAATCCGCCGCGAACCGTCCGGGTTCTAGCAGCGCGCCGGGCGTACCGAGAGAAAAACCGAGGGCGGCGGCAAGTCCTGCTTGGAAAAGCCACCGCAAGGGTCCCGGTCCCTTCGCGCATAAGATCCAAGCCAAGGGTACGACCAGGACAGCGGGAGCCGCCGTGTATTGCGTTGAGCACATCAAGCCCGCGCACAGGGCCGAAAATAAAAGCGAGCCACGGGCACCGTCGCGCTGATGGCGCAGTGCTGCCACCGTCGTCACCGCACTGAAAAAAAACATCAACGAATCGGGTTTGGCCGCGTGCGCCAATTCGACCAAGGTTGGCGAGAAGGCTAGAACGAAGGCCCCATAGGCCCATCGTTTTTGGTCCGAGCGGAGCTCTTCGCGCGCGATCACCGCGAGCGCGAGCATTTGGCTGATCGCGGCCAAGAGTCGGGCGATCAGGAAAAAACCGGTGGGCGCGAACGCATACTGGGCGGCGAAGTCGATCGTACCGCGCAATAGGCCCAAACCAGACCACAACACGAACCATACCCCATAACTCGCTGCTAAAAGCATCGGCCACAACGTCGGATACTTGAAAGAAAACGGCCGCAGACTCCCCGCCAAAGAGACCGCCACGTTGACGACGTGCGGCTCGTCGGCGTTATAAACCATCGGCAAGCCGTAAGAGATTGCGATCAGGCGGGGCACTGCCGCAACGAACAAGACGGCGGCAAGCGTGTACAGGATCGGCGTTTCAAGATGCGCCGTCTGCTTCATTTGAACGCGCGGACCGCGGCAACGACTCGGTCGATCAACGCGGGGGTCAGCTCCGGATACATCGGAAGGGACAACACTTGGGCGCATTCCTTCTCCGCGATCGGAAACTGTCCCGGACTCCCGCGGCGCGCGCCCAGGGCCGGCTGCAAATGCCCGGGGACTGGATAATGGACGTCTGCCATGACTGCCTGATCGCGCAAATGGGCGAGCAGCGCATCCCGCCTTGAATGACGGACGACGAACAGGTGATAATTAGACGTCATGCCGGCCGCCTCGTCGACAAAACCGAGGTCGGCGATGCCCATCAAGCCCTCGCGATAAGCCGTCGCGTGTCGGCGGCGGGCGGCGTTCCAGCGATCGAGATGGGGAAGCTTCACACCTAGTACGGCACCTTGGATGGTTTCGAGCCGCTCATTGCCCGCGGCAATTAAATGATGGTTTTTGACGTCGCAGCCGTGATTGCGCAGCCGCTTCACCGTCGCACCAATGTCCTCGTCATTGGTGGACACTCCCCCCGCGTCGCCGTACGCGCCCAAATTCTTCCCCGGATAAAAGCTGAAGGAGGCGGCCGCGCCGAAACTCCCCGCTTTGCGGCCTCTGTGGAGGGAGCCCGCGGCCTGTGCCGCGTCTTCGAATAAATGAATTTTCTGCCGCGCGGCGATCGCCGACAGAGCGTCCATGTCCGCCGGCTGCCCGTATAGATGGACGGCCAGGATGGCCTTGGTTTTCGGCGTCATCACCCGCTCGATTTGGGCCGGATCGATATTCAGGGTCCGGGCATTGACGTCCGCGTAAATCGGGACGGCTCCGGCTTGGAGTATCCCTTCAGTAGTGGCGAAATAGGTCAATGGCGTGGTCACGATCTCATCGCCCGGTACGATGCCCGCGGCCTGAAGCATCAGCGTGATCGCCGACGTCCCGGATTGGCAGGCGACGAAGCGCCGCACCCCTAAATACGCGGCAAAATCGGCTTCGAACTTCTCGACCTCGGGCCCCAGGATGAATTGTCCACCCGCGACAGCGCCCAGAATCGCGCGATCCATTTCGGATTTAAGCGCTAGATACTGCGCCCGCAAATCTACGAGCGGGATGGCTTCGGTGGCCGTGGTCATGGCTTTGACCGCACCGATCGCGCCGGCACGCCAGTGACTGTAGCTCCCGCTGCCACGTCCTTGGTGACCACCGCGCCCGCGCCGATTACAGCTCCCGCGCCGATCGTCACTCCGCCCATCACCAGCGCCCCCGAACCAATAGAAGCGCCCTTGCATACCCGCGTCGTGAGGGGCGTCCAGTCCGCGTCGGTGGTCAGGCGCCCGTTTTTAGCCGCCACGGGACGTTTATCGTTAATAAACACGACGCCGTGGCCTATAAATACCTCATCCTCGATGGTCACCCCCTCGCACACGAACGAGTGCGAGGATACCTTGACGCGCTTACCAATGACGGCGCCACGCTGTATCTCAACGAACGTTCCGATTCGACTCTCATCGCCGATCGAACACCCATAGAGGTTGGCCCAGCCGATTACTTTGACGTCCTTGCCAAACTTGACGTCCGTAGCAATTCGGGAAAAAGGAGCGTCCATCGGGAGATTCTAGTAAAGAGATAGGGACCTTTGTCCCTCAAAACCAACCCGAACGACCCATGCGCATACAGCCGGTTTTTTATTTTGATCTATACTAGTTTCCACTACTGCACTAAGGAACCGATTCTCGTATACTGACTTTGGAATGCCCCGTTTCACGTTGAGCCTTTGCCTGGTCTTGGCCGCGGCGCACTCGACCGCCTTTGCCGCCGCCCGAATCTCCCGCAGCGAGCCGACGCTTGGTCAAGCCGTGAAACTCGTCGCACTCTCCCTCTCCGGAAATGCCCTTCCCGCCGGCGTTTCAGCCGTGAACTTATCGAACGTTCCGGCCGATTCGCCATTTTGGAAAAACGTCCTCTTTGTAGCGCCCGGACAACCCCGGGCGCTACCGAGAGGCCTTTCCGCTGGGGAGTACGTCGTTGCCGCCCTTCGGGAGTCACATGCCGAAACCACCCGCGCGCTCGCCAGTCTCGTCGGCAAAAAAGCGGTGTCTGCGGAAGCGATGGCGAAAGTGATGGTGATGGCGCCTTTACTTGGGCCAGACCTGCAATCTCAACTCGACGAATTGCGTGCTCGGCATCGAACGATCGGCGAGCAAGCGTTGGATTTGGCTCGTCGCATCGAGAATTCGATTCCCGTCGCTAACGTCGCGCCGGAGATAATCATAAGAGAGTTCGCGCACTATGCACCCTCTCCGCCTAATATGGGGTTGGCGGATATCGATTCACTTCTGGCAAAGAATACACTGCCGCTCGTGGGATTCGCGCAGAACCTGCACATGCTTCACCACGTCAGAGACAGAGGATTCACATGGACCATCAAGGAAAAAATAACGCATCATTGCATCACGCGCATCGCCATCCTCGAACCCGGCTATGGCCTAGCCCTCCGCCAGATTATGGAGCCGCAAGTTCGCGGTAAATATATTAAGGTGTTAGGCAGCCTGATTGACTGGGAGGCGGCCGTTCCTCCCAAATCCGCACTGCCGGATACATCCACTCCTCGCAACTCTTTCACCACATATCGCCTAAACCCCACCGCTCCGAAATTTCCTGGACGCGAACGTCAAGACATTATTTTTATGTCCAAGGCTATACTAATCGTCGACGACAAATTTGGGACGATCGCTAGACTTTATAACAGCCTGGCCGACTACGGGGTCATGATCATCGCCACCGACACGTCTTGGAGCCAGTTGGTTCGCACGGCCGAATACGGTCCCATGCTGTTGAATCGTTTTTTAATGGCATTGACTGAATCCGGGATCGATATTTTGGTATTGGGAAATGATGATCCGACGGGCTTGGCCTCCCTTATTATTCGTCGAACACCGGGAACGACCCTGGCCGCACCGCCCCGCCTGGAAAGAACCACATTGGATTCGGATTACAATGTCGTTAGCCATTACCGGCTTCCTCCCACCGTCGTCGTCAAGAAAGCTCCCTAACCGCCGGCCAGGACGTAGGCCCAATGACGCGGCGGAGACGGACTTTCGGCCCATCTTGTCGAGTCGTTCGTCCAATAAAATATCGAACATGGCCCTGTTCCGAGTCGCCTTGCTCATCGGTCTGGCGCTGGGCCCTGCCTACGCGCAACAGACGTTCGAGGAAGTACGCACGACGGACCCGGTAGCTTTCGAATTTCCGCAGCTGGCTGATCTCAAGCGCGAATCGACGACGATCCCAACGCCCACTTCGCAAGCGGGCGCCTGTAGCGCCAAAGGATCACTGCTCGATCAGATTGCCGCGGCGCGAATCTGCGTGGCCGACCAGCCCGCGGGTTTTCTGGACAAGGCCGGCAAATTGCGCAAAGTTGCCATCGCCATTCTGGACGCCGCGGGTTCAATACGGCTGGTTCATATACAACAAGCTTTGGACGGACCGATAAAAGTCATCAAAGGCAATGCGAAGATTGCGCTTCGTTGGAATAACCGGATCAATTCAGACTTCCAGGTGATCGACCCGCCGGGAGGAAGGGTCGTTTCAGTCCGTTATCCCAACAAACCAAACGACCTGCGCATTTACACGCCTTATTCTCCCGAACTCGTCGTTCCGGAGGTGATCGCGGCCGGAATACAGGTCAAGAACGAATTCATCGACCGCGCTCTGGGGCGACTTCGGGCCGCGAAAGTCCCCTCCCGGGCCTTCCCGGGAAAACTCGTGGCGGACGTGATCCCACGACAGGTTTTAAGCGTCTTGCTGGTGATTGAACACATCAACCCTGCGGATTTCGTAAGCGCGGAACTTACCGAATCCCAGGTCGCGAAAGTTCTGGTCGTCCTGGCCGCGAACAAAGAGCTTGCCTACGCGCACAATATCAGTCCCGCGGGCGCCAGCGGACTGGCCCAGATCATGCCGCTCACTTACCGTATGCTCGTGGGCGGCTACCCCTCCGCTCCGATCGAGAGAAATTACGAGATCGGCGCTGCAGATCCGATCAACGCGATCATGGCGCAGCTCCTGTTGTGCGACAACGACTGGATGCAGATCAATAGGTTTTCCTTCCCTGAAAAGATTTCAGCCGAGAAAATCGGACCCTACCTCGCCGCTTGCTACAACGGCGGATGCCGGCCGGTAAAGCATTCGATCCTCGAGGGAAACGCGGCCTGGGTCGAGGCTCCGGATTTGGGAAATCTCCCTACGTCGAAACAGTCGCGGATGACTTTCGCCGGTCACGGAAAGAAGCGTCGTAAAGTCCCGACCTTTGAGATCTTCGAGCCCGAGACAGCGCGGTACGTTTTATTCTATAAGTGGGTCCTCGAATATATGCAAAAGATCGGCGCGATTGTCTCAGACACACCCACTCGGTAAGGATCGAGACTCACGCCCCCGCCGAATCGGTATAATTAAAAAAGGAAGGAGGACAGCATGAACCGCTTGGCTTCGATCGGACTTCTCGTGTTGGGGATCGTACTGCTGGGCTTCGGGTGGGACGCCTATCACTCGATAAATTCCGGAGTCTCTCGGCTGTTTACCGGAGCCCCGACAAATCGGGCCCTCCTACTTCTCATTGTCGGCGGGCTGCTGACAGTAGCGGGGTTGCGAGGACTCGCGTTTCGTGCGAAATAGCCGAACGGCCGCCCACACGAATTTCCCTTTTCTTAGGCGAGGCTAGTAAGACGGCGCGAAGCTTCTCGAGGCTAATCTCCCTTGGCTCGATCTCGCCTGCCTCGTCACCGGACTGCGTCTCCTGGAGACCGTACATTTCCAGGAGATGCGTGATATTCGTGCGAAGAATCGAGAGGTCTCGGCCTGTGGTCGTACCGTCGACCGCAACCGTGGCGCGAATTCTGGTTGGATCCGCGGGATGCGTATAGAACGTGTGCGGCATGCCGTTACGTTTCAGCTCCGCATTAAAGCCGTAACCAAGGTAAACCTTCCCCACCGCATCGATAGTGGGAATATGGCTCGAATGCGGATGCATCATTTGCTCAAAGGCCTTGACGGCCTCTGGTACAGGGCTAAAAGGCGGCAATGAACCGTTCCCGTTCGCGGCCGAATGCGAACCGTTGGAAGTAAGCGACCTATAGATACTTTCGGCGAGTGCTGTGGCTCGGCCGTGCGCGTGATCAAGCATGGCAAGAACATCCGCGTCCGGATCGAGTTCAGGGGCATGGTCACGGTTTAGCCTGAGTTCGGCTAGGATACGCAAAAGTTCTACTCGGGCACTGGGCGACATATGACTATCATGCAGCATCGGGGCGAGCTGCGCATCCAAGGTAGCAACTTCGGTGAGGATCTGATCTCTCGCAGCATCTTGGGCTAGGGTCGCAAATTCATTCTGTTCGGAGACTGGCATCACCGCAAATTGACCCCGCGTAATTCCATCAAACTGCCGTGCCACGAGTTTATTGGGAACCAGATCGGACAATGGTAACGCCATCACGCTCTCAGAAGCTACTGTGCCGGCGGAGAACACGGGTACGCGGGCTATGTGACTTGCGGCGAAAATGGTTGCCGGGATGGCGACGAACCCTGCCGTCAAGAACAACAGAGAAATTATTTTTTTATTCATGACGCTTACTCTATTTCAATTCGGGCAATACTCACTAGGGCCCTTTTTCCTAAATTGTTCGTCCCAAAGGGCCTACGAAAAATAGGCTCCGGGACCGTGTATAAGATAAAATCACGGGCGAAATCCGATGAAAATCGAGACCATTTCACGGGACGGATGTCGCACGCACCTGCTTGTATCGGAAAGCACCCAAGAGGCCATCCTCGTCGATCCGCTGCTCGCCCACGCCGAGGCAGGCCTAAAACTCCTGCGCGATAATGGGTTGACCCTGCGCTGGGCGATAGACACGCACACGCACGCGGATCACTTGTCCGCCGCCTCGCTTCTCGCCCAAAAAACGGGAGCCGGATACCTGATGCATGACAGCACGCGCGTGGCCACGGTGACAAAAAGAGTCACCGACGGCGAAGAATTGGGAATGGGCGAAATGGTCCTCAAATTTCTGCACGTGCCCGGGCACACACGCGACAGCCTGGTCCTCGCCCTTCCCGGAACCCTCCTCACCGGCGATTTCCTATTTCTGGGATCTGACGTCGCCGGCCGCCTCGACCTACCGGGCTCCGATGTGGAATCGCATTACCGCAGCCTGCGCAAGCTGGATAGCTATAAAGGCACTGTCGAAATCCGCCCGGCCCACGACTATAAAGGGCTTACCGCCGCGACGCTTGAAAACGAACGCGCGTCCAACCCGGTCTTAAGCCCGCGCACCCGCGACGAATACATACGCTGGTGGTCGCAGCGCCGCCCGGGTCCCGCCGATTGGATGGGCAAGGTGGTTGCGGCTAATAACGACGGCACCATTGATCCTGCCGCGGTGGAAATTCCAAAGGAAGGATACGCGTGCTCGACGGCTTGCGCGACAACTGCCCCGACCGTGCCGGAATGGAGCGTCGCGGAGTTATCAAAACGAATCGCATCTACGCCTCTTGTTATTCTTGATGTGCGCGAACCCGAAGAATATAGGGACGAGCTGGGCCATATTCTTGGAAGCCGTCTGATTCCGCTCGGCGAACTTCCTTCGCGGATCTCTGAGGTACCGTCAGGGGCCATTGTGACGGTATGCCGCAGCGGAAAGCGGTCGGCGCGTGCGGCGGCGGCTCTCATGAGCGCGGGTCGTACCGACGTTCACTCGATGTCGGGCGGGATGCTCGCCTGGAACGAGGCCGGTCTACCCGTCGAGCACGGCTCTTAAAGCGCTTTCGCTATATCAGCGTGGGCGGCGCAGACACGTCCCGGACCGGAGGCGCGCGCAAGCGCGCGACCGTTCCAGCGCGAGAGCCGGTAAAGCGTCGCAAAGCGAATCTGGGTGGCCTTGGCGCCTTGTCCACCGACCAGTTCCGCTCCGCGTCGAGCTCCGTCAGCCAACCAACACGAAAGCAGCACATGATAAGGATTGCGTCCGACCTCGCCGCGATGGCATGAGAGCGACGCGACCAGATCCGCGGTGTCGCCCCGGTTCGTCTCTACCATTAAATTCGGATTTTCCATCGTGGACCAATATTCAGTCTCCGCGACCAAGGTCCGCGCTTCTCGCCCAAGCGAGCGTATCGCCCGAAGGCCTATTTGGTGCACTTTCCGATGCGTCGAATTGGCGTCTTTGGCATGTGGCATAAGCACCAAGCTCGGAGCCTCTCGACGCATTAGATCGGGCAATCCCTCGGCGCCGGGCGCCAGCACGTCCCACGACAGAAATCGACATGCAGCATTCAGTTCTTTAAGCCGCGCCAACCGCCGGTCGGCGCGAGAACCCAGCGTCACAGGTACGACCGCGACCCGCCATCCCGCTTCACGCTGAAGCCGTAACGGTAAGGCGCCCGTCAAGCACTCATCGTCGGGATGCGGCGCCAGAATTAGGACCCGAGGAGCCTTCGCTTTCGCGACGATCGGTTTCCCGGCCTTAAATCCGCCGCACGGCAGCTTCTCTCCCTTCCCTAGGATTTTATCGAGGTCGCGGACGAATTTTTGATAGGGATGTTTCATGATTTGGGTCGTATTGATGGAAGTAACGCTGCCAGGCCGAAACCAGCCAAAACGGCGAGGACGGGCTCGATCGGCAATCGGTAACGCAAGTTGCTCGCGAACACCGCGTGGATGATATTGAGATGTATCACCCACGCAAACAAGAAAATGACACCGGGAAACAATGCGATCACACGCAATCCCAATAACGCCGCCGCAAATAGCACGATCATGAAAACTCCCGTCGCCAATCTGACCGGCCACCGATGAGGAGGTTCCGGCGCGGGACGCCAGAAACGAAGGGCCTTGATCGCCGTCAGCCTGAGGAACTCGCCGGGATTGGCCTTGATCCAGGCGTGGGTCTTGGCCGAAAAATAGGCGTCCGAGGCGAACGGGTCGGTCAGGCCGAGCGCGCGGACTTCGTCGCCCATCGCCTCCGCCCTTTTGTGGCGGATTTCCTCGGGGTCCACAGTCAGGCCTTCGTAAAAATTCCATCCCCCCTGGACGGAGAGCGGAACGAAACGGTGGAACTCACGCCAGTTACGCAAGGTCCACGGAACCATCATCAACGTCCATGACAAACCGCAATAAAAGACCAGGAACGCCCACCGCGATTGCTCGCGGCGCTTCCATAAGGCAACGAGGGCCAAAACTCCGCCAAACGGCAGTATCGCCCCGCGAACTAAGGACGCAGCACCCCCCAGGACACCGGCCAGGACCGCCTCGCGATTACGACCTGATTCCCAAGCGCCAAGCCAAACATACAGAAACGCCGTTACAAGCGTGACAAATAGCGGCTCGCTCATCAGACGGGCGCTGAAGAAAATCATGGTCGGGCTGAAGACAATGAAGCTTCCCGCGATCAACGCGGCCACCCGCGAACCCCCCAGGCGTATGACAAGGCGATAGACGAAAACCGGTGTCAGCGTGGATATTAAGATTGTCGCCCATCGTGCCAGGGAAATTCCTAGATCGCCACCCACGGCAATAAACGGCGCGATGAACAACGGGTACCCGGGCGGATGAATGACCAACAAGGGCTCTTGGCCGAGAAGGCCGCGCGCCATGTGCAGGAAAACGCCATCATCGTACGCATTATCGGTCGTCCAGCCCCATATCTGATGGGCGACCGCGGCCCACGCGAAACGGACGACGAGAGCGGCCGCGATGAGCGCGAGTCCGTCCTCGCAAGGAATGCAGCGCTGTCGTTCAGCGGAGGCCAAAGTGTTCCCACTCCCGTGCGGCGCGCTCGTAGTTCTCGGCGGTACCCAGGTCAATGACCCGGTCCAGAACGGCGCCGTAGGCGTTGCCCAGCAACTTCGGATATACGTCATGGGACAGATCGCCGGCGCCCATGGGCAGGGCCTTGAGTAATGCCGGTCCGCCAACGTAAACGCCGGCCGCGACGAGATCCGACTTCGGGCGTTTGGGCTTCTCCTCAAAGGAGAGGATTTTCCCGGCGGCCGAGAGTTCCACGACGCCGCCGCTTTTCGGATCGTCGCTGCGGAACAAACCAAATGTCAGATCCGCATTTTCGGCGCGGTGTAAGCGCGCCAATGGTGCCAAGTCCGCACCGATCAACGTATCCGCATAAATGATCCAGAAATCTTCTTCGCCGTGGACGAAATCCTTGTTCGCGGCGAGAGTCCCCGCCGATCCTAATAGAGATTTTTCGTGAGATAGCCGGATGTTCAAAGGAGACTTTTCCGCCTTCACGAAATCACGGACTTGTTCGGCGAGATGATGCGTGTTGAGGAGGACGTCGCGCACACCCAAGCGTTCGCAAATGACCAGCCACCAATGAAGAAGTGGACGCCCGCCGATCGGGATCAGGCATTTCGGCGTGCGATCGGTGATCGGACGAAGGCGCGTCCCCATGCCCGCCGCGAGCAGAAACGCTTTCGCCGGGCCGTGAGGGGTCATTTCCAAATGCGCCGTTTTTGGTTGAAGATGATCTTGGAGCCGTCTGGCTCGAGGGTAATGGGCATTTCCCGGTGGCCCTTCAAGGCCGCGCGAAGCTGCGCGCGCTTGAGTTCCGGAGCGTACAAAACGAAGAACCCGCCGCCGCCGGCTCCCGTGACCTTGCCGCCGACCGCGCCGTGCTTCTTGGCCTTGCTGTAAAACGAATCGATGTCAGGGTCGCTGATGCCGGGAGCCAGCGTGCGCTTGAGTTCCCAATTCGCGTCGAGCGTGCGTCCAATGCCGTCGACGTCGCCTTTCTCCATAGCGACGCGCGCCTGATCGGCGAGAGCCCGGATACCGTCCATGGCCTTGCGATTATCGGACATGCGCCGGCCCTGTTCGGTGAGCAGCGCGTCGCCACTACGCGTTTTGCCGCTGAAATAAAGCAACAGGCCATTTTCCAACTCGCGCAACGTCTTGACGTTGGCCTTTACGCCCTCGACCTTCACATCTCCGCCTTTACCGAAGCGCATGAAGCGCATGCCGCCGTATGCGGCGATATATTGGTCCTGGCGGCCGATGGGCTTTTTGAGCCGCTCGATCTCGATTTCGCAGGCCTGGCGAGCGAGCGTCTCTGCGTTGACCTGGCGTCCCATGAACGCGTGGAAGGCGTTAAGATAGCCGACGGTTAACGTGGAACTGGAGCCCAACCCAGATCCTTCGGAAGGGATGTCCGCGAGCGTGGTGACCTCAAAGCCGCTGGTCATCCCGGCCATACGCATCGCTTCGCGGGCCAGCGGATGCTGGACGGCATCGACGGATGTCACCGCTTCTTTACGTTTGGCGTAATTGACGTGGATTTCCGCGTCGAATCGCTCTTGGACGATGACGTGGATATATTTGTCGATGGCGGTCGCCAGCACCCGGCCCTCCGCCTTGGAGCAGTACGCGGGCAGGTCCGTTCCGCCGCCGGCCAGACTCACGCGCAACGGCGTCTGCGAGATGATCAAAGTTCTATCTCCTTGCCGCCGCGCAATGCCGATTTCTCGGCGGCCTCCAATACGCGCACTACGGCGACTCCCAAAGACGGTCCGGACCGCGGATCGCGGCCGCAGCGCATAGCGTCGATGAAATCGGCGCACTCGGCGGCGAGCGGCTGTTCAGACGAGAGCTCCGGGATTTCGACGCGGGGTGCGCCGTAAGTCAACGTCTCGGAGGCCGTCGAGCTGGCCGCTGCCCTGTTGTCCGCCCCGGGATAGACGATGCGCAGTTTGTCGGCCGCCATTTCATCGAAGGCGGCGGCACCCTTCTCGCAATAGGCATCCAGGCGGCGCACGCGCGCATGGCCCCGCCAAGACGCATGGATGCGAGCAAAAACGCTGCGGGCAAATCGGATTTCGATGAACGCGGCT
Source organism: Elusimicrobiota bacterium (assembly GCA_031423795.1). Lineage (GTDB taxonomy): Bacteria > Elusimicrobiota > Elusimicrobia > UBA1565 > UBA9628 > GWA2-66-18. The sequence goes on from JANPGH010000148.1 coordinate 28,292, forward strand.
TCGAGCACTTTCAAATTCCATCGCAGACCAGTCGCTCTCACCGCGAGCGGGCGTACGCCCGCGAGATCGATCGCCAACGAGACTTCATGCGGCGCCAAATCCCAAATGACGGAGTGCTTCGGGTCCGGCGGACCAGGATTGACGCGGGCTAAGTCTAGATACTGCACGCGGCCGAGTTTTCCCGGCACCAACTCGGCTTTCAAGCGGACGACGCCGGGATGATATAGGTATACATGGCCGACGCCTATTGTTAGCCTCTTCGTCTTCGCCCGACGCGTTAAATCTAGGGCCTCGCGGGCCGAATGGGCTAGCGGCTTTTCGACAAACAGGTGTTTTCCCGCCCCCAAGACCTTGCGCCCCAGCGCGTGGTGGGTGACGGGTTCGGTAGCGACAATGACGGCGTCCACTTCTGGGTCGTCGAGAATATCTTCAAATTTTCCCGTCGTGACCAGTGTGGGGAAGTGGTCGCGCGCCCAGGCCAAGCGTCCCGGTCTCACATCGCACAGCGTTTTAACGCGGACTTCGGGGATGGCCGAGAACGACCGCAGCAAATTCGGTCCCCAATAACCGCAGCCCACCTGTGCTACGACGACGGTTTTCATGATTTGATTCCGAACGTCAAATAGAAAATCGGGCGGAGATTTCGGATCCAGTCGGTGATTGGGCGTATTTTCGTGTAGTTTTTATAGGCCGTCAAATCCGGGTAAATCTTTCTCACGGGAACTTCTTCCACACGAAAACCGAGAAATAACGCCTTCAACTGAAGATAGTACTCGAGCTCGCCGCGGTCCAGCCAGACCTGGTTCATGTTGACGCGAGGATCCTTTAGAAACGAAGCTGTGATCGCGCGAAATCCGTTCGTGGCGTCGGTGATCGGAAAACCGGTGATTTGGCGGACCAGCCAAGGATAAGCGCGAGTCAGGATGGTGCGGTGAAGCGGCATCTTGCCGTATTCTCCCCCACGCGCGTAACGCGAACCCTGGACGTAGTCGGCGCCGCGCTCTAAGATCGGAGCGACCAGCTTCGGAATTTCGGTGGGGTCGTCCTTGTCGTTGCCGGCCATGACGACCAGTATGTCGTAGCCCTTGTCCAACCCGTACTGAAGTCCGGTGCGAATCGCCGCGCCCACACCCTGCGTTTTCTCGTGACGAAGCACTGTCGCGCCGGCTTGGCGCGCGTCTTCATCCGAGCCATCGTCCGAGGCGTCGCTGACGACCACGATTTCTGAAACCTCCGAACGCGGCACCTTGGAGACCGCTCGCCCGATTTTTCCCGCCTCGTTGTATACCGGGGCGACGACGACGATCCGCGCGCTCACGCCTTTTTCTGCTTGAGGTAGAAAGTCAGCATATGCGCGACCGCCATGTGCATATCTTCGATTATTCCGTACTGATCGCTGGGGATCAGCAAGGCCTCATCGCACATTGCGCGCAATTTTCCGCCGTCAAATCCCAACAAACCGACGACTAAGGCTCCGCGTTTACGGGACAGTTCGGCGGCCTTCAGGAGGTTCGGTGAATTGCCCGACCCCGAGATCAACAACACGATGTCCCCCGCCGAGACCACGTTCTCCAGTTGTCGAGAAAAAATGTCATCGAAAGAAAGGTCATTGGCGATCGCGGTAAGGAAAGCCGCATTGTCGCACAAGGATACGGCTTTAAGGGCCTGAGCTCCCGGCCGGGCGGCGGTTTTCCCAAAATCGCAACCGACATGCGCCGACGTTGAGGCCGAGCCGCCGTTGCCGCAGACCCAGACGAAGCGCCCTTTGTCTTGGGCCTTTTCGATCAGCACCGCGATACGCGAGAACGCGGCGAGGTCCAACGACTCCCACTGTTCGAGCGTGCGCTCACGGTACCAACGGGCGAAAGCCTCGGCATCTATCCCCCCCGGACCGGTCACGTGCGTCGCGCCGGGCTTGGTGCCTGCGACGCGTTTTTTCATCGCCATAGCCGGAATTCTAGCATTCGCAATCGATAGGACTAGGGCCTGACCGCTAGCACTTCGATCTCCACCGCCGCCCCCTTGGGAAGGGCGGAAACCTGCACGGTCGAACGCGCGGGATAAGGGATTTTGAAGTGTTTCGCGTAGACCGCGTTCATCGCCGCGAACTCGCCGAGGTCGGTCATGAAGACGGTGACTTTGACCACGTCGTTCATCGTGACCCCGGCGGCGAGCAGGATTTCTCGGGCGTTGGCCAGGCATTGTTCGGTTTGTTCCGTGACGCCGCCCGTGACCAAGGATCCGTCGGCGCGAAGCGGCGTCTGTCCCGAAGCGAAGACGAATTCCCCGGCCGATATCCCCTGCGAGTACGGGCCGATCGCGCCGGGAGCTTTAGCCGTGATGATCGGTGTTCTCTTCATTTTTAGCGAAGCGCGGCCATTAGTTTTTCGTTGGTTTTGTGCGTGCGCATCAGCTCGGTCAACGCCTTGATCGCCTCGAGATCTCCCAGCCCAGCGAGATGGCGGCGTAATTTATAGACGCCTTCGAGGTAGTCCTTCGTAAACAGCTTTTCTTCCTTTCGCGTTCCGCTGTCGCGGACTTTCAGCGCTGGGAAAATCCGCATTTCCGCCGCCTGGCGGTAGAGCACCAGCTCCATGTTGCCGGTTCCCTTGAACTCCTGGAAGATGATGTCGTCCATCTTCGAACCCGTGTCGACCAGGATGGTTGCAAGTATCGTCAGCGAGCCACCGTTTTCGATTTTGCGGGCCGCGCCGAAGAACCGGCGCGGAGTTTCCATCGCCCGTGAATCGAGGCCGCCGGACATGGTTCGGTTTCCGGTCGCGAATTGATTATAAACACGCGCAAGGCGCGTGAGCGAATCCAGCAGGATGAACACGTCTTCTCCCGCCACCACCTTCTCGAGCGCCGTGCGCATCAGATCTTCCGCGATGCGTTTGTGCTGTTGGTAGGTTTGATCCGAAGAGGACGCCCAGACTTCGGCCGGCACCGAACGCTTGAAGTCGGTGACCTCCTCGGGGCGCTCGTCGACCAGCAGGCAGTATTGACGGACCTTGGGGTCCACTGCGTGAACCGCGTTCGAGATCTGCTTCAAGAACGTCGTCTTCCCCGCCTTAGGTGGGGCGACGATGAGTCCTCGAGTACCTTTGCCGATCGGCGACAGGATGTCGAGCGCCCGCATCGACGGGTCGGTGGAGCCCTTTTCCATTTGGATCCACTGATAGGGATCAACCGGTGTCATGGCGGCGAAGGTTTGCTCGACCGCGGTGCGCTGTGGCGTTTGAGGAACTGGGCTTGGACGCGGGGCGCCTCCCTGGTTGTTGCGGTTGTGAGAGCCTTGCTGGCCTTGCCGCTGATATTGACCGCCGCCATTCTGGCCGCCGCGATGGCGGCGCCTGCGGCGGCGTCCGCCGCCGTGGCTCTGTCCCCCATGCTGCTGGTGGCCTTGCTGGCTCGAATGGCCGCCGCCTTGCGAGGACTGGCCGCCAGGCGTATCGCCTGGGGGGGTTTGTCCTGGTGTTCCGCCTTGTCCGCCCACGTTTTCTTCATTCATCATCTTTATTGTCCTCTCGAAATTTGTATCGCGTCGCGCATTTCCGCAGCGCCCGGGAAATCTCCAGGCCACTTGCGATCGAGCGCCTCCAGTACCAGCGACAGCCACTGCCCTGCCGCTGCCAAGATCTCTTCCGGCTTGCGTCCGGGCAGCAGCCCGTCGGAAAAAATATGCCCCCACGGCAGTCCCTGGGCGTTGCCGCGAACGAAATCGGACGCAGACCCCAGTGCCAGCTCCGTCGCATCTGCCGAGACGGAAGCGGCTCGCGCGCGTTCTTGCGAGCGCTGATCGTCCCAGAGGTCGGTCCATTGGGCACGCTCCAACTCAGTCAGCGCAGCGCGAGCCCGCGTTCCTATGTCGGCAATCACCATCCAACGCGCGGTCGACGAGAACTCGGCGAGCGCGCGCAGCAGCGGCAGGGACTCGTTGGCGTGCCCATCGATGCACAGGCGCGTCAACGCGTTCGCGACGGACAAGGCCCGGGCGGTCAATACCATTAAAGCACGATCTGAGGGGTCTGCGGCATTTAAGCGCCGACCGACGCGGGAAAATCCCGCGTCGGCGCGAATCTTAGCCAAACCGACGATTTTGATTAAATCATTCATCGAAGTTTCAGGCATCAAACGGGTGGAGGATTACGCGCGAGATCTTTCGGCCCAGCATGCGACTTCCGAGCCTTGCGAAACGCTCCGGCGCGTCGGACGCATAAAATTCTCTTCGTCCGCGTCGTCCGTGCGGCGCGCGCAGGCCGAGATCGGTCAGGACGCGGTCCGTCTCGTTGGCCGTCTCTTCGGCCGAATCGATCAAACGCACGCGCGCTCCGAGCGTTTTTGAAAGAACCGGCTTCAGGTAGGGATAATGCGTGCACCCAAGAATGAGCGTGTCGACTCGCGAGCGCTTAAGGGGTGCCAAATAGCGCCGCGCGGTCTCTTCGACGACGGACCCAGTCCACCAACCTTCCTCGACCAAGGGAACAAACAATGGGCAGGCCGACGAGAAAGACTTCACGCTGCCGGAAAGCGCGCGCAGGGATGCGGGGTAGGCGTTCGATTTCACTGTCGCCTCCGTGCCGATGATCCCGATGCGTTTGCCGCGGGTGACCGCCAGCGCCGCCCGAGACCCGGGCTCAATGACGCCGATAACGGGGACTTTTAGCGCGCGCCGAATCGACGGCAACGCCCACGCCGACGAAGTATTGCAGGCGACTACGAGGACCTTGATCCCGCGTCCCGCCAGAAAGCGCGCGACGGCCGTTGAATAGCGGGCGATCGCCTCCGGCGACTTCGATCCGTAAGGGACGTGTGCGGTGTCACCGAAGTAAATCAAGGATTCCTCGGGCATCCGGCGCGAGATCGCCTTGAAAACGGTCAAGCCGCCCAGCCCGGAGTCGAATACGCCGATCGGTGAACGCGGCGTCGCCTTCAGTTTCATTCAAGCCATCTCTTTTTACGTGCGTAATCGGCGATTCCCGCCGCCACACCCTCGGCCATTTTCCGACGGAACCGACGGGAACCGAGGGCCGCCTCATCCTTGGCATGACTGACGAATGCCATCTCGACTAAGATCGCCGGTGCATGGGTTCCACGCAGCACGTAGAAACCGGCCTGTTTCACGCCACGATTCGAGATACTCACGCGCTTGCCGATCGCCCGCTCAACGAGTGCTGCGAAAGGCGCGGATTCATTGACCATCTCCGTTTTCGTCATCGCGAGCAGAATCAATTTAGCGGCCTCTTCTTCTGGCTTTTTGCCCTCGAGCTCCAGCGCCGCGTTTTCCGCCGCGGCCAATGCTTCGGCCTCGGGATCGGTGGCCCGCTCCGAAACGGAGTACACTTCGAATCCCGTCTCCCGCGAATTTCCGGACGCATTGCAGTGCAAGGAAACAAAGAGGTCAGCATCAATATCATTGGCCGCCTTGGAGCGATCGGAGAGCGGAACGAAAGTGTCATCTTCCCGCGTCAGTACCACCTTGAAATCGCCCCGTTCGCGCAGGACCCGCGCCAACTCGAGTGCGGAAGCCAAGGTGACGTTTTTCTCTTTCAAGCCCCGGACTCCCGTGGCTCCGGGATCCTTGCCGCCGTGACCGGCGTCGACCACGACGACGCGCTGCTTGTGTTCTAGCGCAATGGCGGGGGCGCTCGGCGTCGCGGTACCGACGAGAACGGCCTTAGGCGGCACCGTCTCGGCCGGTGCGCGAACATCGGGCTTCATATCAGCCGTCGAAGGCGCTTCGGGACTGGGCGACGTGCCCGGCGCGTATACGTCGACGACCACACGCCGCGGCGAATCAATCTCCGTCACCTTCCAACGCGATCCGTTTTGAGTGAAACGGATCGTCAATCGCGCCTGATGGGCTTCCTGCTTGACGATATAAGAGGCGACGATGTCGTCGTCAATATCGACCTTATCGTCTCCATCGATTACCCCGAACGGAACCAAAATTTCCATCGCTCCGATTCCGCGGGCGCTGGCTTGATAGGAGACCCCGGGGCCGAGGTCGAAGGCGATGCGCGTTCGGTCCTTGTAGGAGAATGAGCGCGCCGGCCCCGCCGTCGACCGTCGTTCGATTTGGAGTGTGCGCGTGGTCGCGTCAAAACGAATATCCAGGCCGCTCCAATGCCCGAACGCCTCGGACGAAAGGAAGGACACGGGAAGATAGGCACGAGACGCGCGAACGATCGCCGCAGCGGTCATTGTAAACGTTTCCGTGCCGGCGGCCGCCTGCTTTGAGCCGATGAGGAACTGCATCGTGCGGCCCCGGACCGAAAGCTGCACCCGTCCGGAGACGGGATACCAATACACCTGGCCTGAACAGATCTCGCCGACGGACTTCGCGTCGACGTATGTTTCTCCGTCCGCCTTGTAGGAGGCAATGGGCTCCCACGACGCTCCCGCTACGACCACGGCAAGCGTCCCCGTCGCGCGCAACGACGTGGGCGAAAGCAGGAGAAGCGACAACGACAGAAGGCGGGCGAGGCGGTTCATTCGAGGATGATGCGGTAGTCCTCCCACATAAGCTGCGGGTCGGTCTGAATTTTCACCGAACGGTGGATATTCTTCTCAATGATCGAATGCTGGGAGCGGAAGGTTTCCGCGACATCGGGATGGAGAAGAACGCGGACAGAGCCGCCGGGGCGGCCGCCGGTCATCTCGAAAATCTCGCGCTGGATCTTAATGCGTAACGTCTCCGCGGAAAGGACCCGGCCTGAACCGCGACATTGCGGGCATTCCGAGGTCAGGAGTGCCGCCGTTGACATACGCTTGCGTTCGCGCGTCAACTCGATCAATCCGAGCCGGGTGATCGGCAAAATGCGGATTTTCGCGCGGTCAGCTTTGCAGGCATTGGCAAACGCCTCCATGACTTTCTGCCGGTTCGACGCCTTGCGCATATCGATGAAGTCGACGACGATGATGCCGCCGATATTGCGCAACCGCAATTGCTGCGCGACCATATGCGCGGCTTCAATGTTGGTTTGGGTCACGGTCTCTTCCTGCGATTTCGAGCCCGTGAATCGCCCAGTATTCACGTCGATCGCGCACAGGGATTCGGCCTCTTGGATGACGATCGAGCCGCCGTTGGGCAAGGACACCTTGGTGTCGCGAATGCCGACGATCTCGCGCTCCACATTGAATGCCTTGAGGATCGGCGTTTTGGATTCATAGAAACGGACGCGATCCTTAAGATCCGGAGCGAACCCGACCACAAAATCGACCACTTCCTTGTGGACGGCTTTGTCGTCCACCATGTAAACGTACACTTGCTCCGACATAATGTCGCGCGCGATCTGCAGGGCTAAGCTCAAGTCTTGGTGGAGCAGTGTCGGAGGCGGCGTTTCGTCAAATTTCTTCTGAATCTGCTGCCACGCGTTCAAGAGATACTTGACCTCACGTTCGAGCTCTTCCTCCGTAGCGCCCTCGGCCTCGGTGCGCACGACGAGACCCTTACCTCCCAAATGCGTCGCGACCAGGCGATCGACAATTCGTTCGAGGCGCTGACGCTCCTCGGCTTCGGAGATGTGTTTCGAGATTCCGACATAGTTTTGGAAAGGCGTGAAAACGAGATAGCGGCCCGGGAGGGTCACATCCATCGTCACCTTGGGCCCTTTCGTGCTAATGGCTTCCTTGGCGACCTGGACCATGATTTGCTGACCCTTCTTCAGCGTCGCGTCGATTGCCGCACCCTTGTCTCCGAGAACGTCGGAAATATAGAGATAGGCGTTCTTTTCGAACCCGATATTAATGAAGGCCGACGAAATGCCGGGGAGCACGTTTTCGACCGTGCCCTTATAGATATTCCCCACGATGTTCTGGGAACTTTTTCGCTCCCAATGAAGCTCGGCTAGTCGTCCGTTCTCAAGGATCGCGATGCGCGTCTCTTCAAAGGACGTATTTGCCAGAACTTCCCTTTTGACCGGGGGACGAACGCCGCGGACCTCATTGGTGCGCTCCCCGCTGTGTCGGTCGTTCCGCTCATGATTGCGGTCATGACGTTCGTGCCGTTCTTCGCGGTGATCCGAGCGCTCACGTCGATCGCCGCGATTTTGATCGCGGCCTCGTCCGCCGCGGTCGTGACCCCGATCATGGCGGTCAGACCGATTGTCTTGACGACCCGGGGCCGGGTGATTGGGTTCCACCGGAGCACCGGAGGCCGACGGGGTGCCGGTTGAGCCGGGGGCGGCTGCGCCGCCCGCTTGAGGCTGCGGCGTTTGTCCGTCACGACCGCGACCACGTCGGCGGCGCCGACGGCGGCGTCCGCCCTCGCTGGGCGCAGCGGGTTGATTTGGCGGCGTCGCTGCGGCGGGGCTGGTCGGCTCCCCATGGGAAGCAGGTTCGACTGCCTCCGCGGAACTCGGTTCGTCGCCCTCTTCTTCATCATTATCGTCGTCGACATCGTCGATCGCCTCGACGCGAACATCGATCGGCTGGGGAACGTCGCGGTCGGCCTCAATGGGGCCATCCGCCCGCGGATATAGTTCTTCGCGGGAGGGCGGCATAACGGGAACGGCAGCCGCGACAGGTTCGACGGCGGCGCTGCCGCCGTCGGGCGTCGAGCCATCGGTTATTCGAATGGGAACTTTTTCCTGATTTTGCGTCTGGGCCTGATCATTATCGCTGGACAAGGGTCCTCCGAATTAAAGGAGCGCGTATCGGCGCGCGTAAATATTGGCGACGATGCCCAATGACCAAAGATTGATCACGAGACTGGAGCCGCCATACGAAATCAATGGGAGTGGAATGCCGGCCACTGGCATGAGGCCAACGCACATCCCGACATTGAGTGCCATCACGAACGTCAGCATCGACGCCAACCCGGCGCACACGAGGTAGCCGTAGCGGTCGCGCGCCAAGCGCGCGGCTGTCACGATCCGCCAAAGGAGGATCATGTAGAGTCCCAGGACCAATCCCGCCCCGATGAACCCGGTTTCTTCTCCGATCGTAGCGAAGATAAAGTCGGTGTGGCGCTCCGGAAGGAAACCGAGCTGGGATTGTGTCCCGGAAAATAAGCCTTTTCCCCAGACTCCGCCGGAACCGACGGCCACCTTGGATTGGATCACGTTGTAAGCCGCGCCTTTCGCGGCTGAGCGCGGGGCCACGTAGGCGACGAAACGATTGCGCTGATACGTCTTCATCGAACGATTGACGACGATTCCCGTCAGTAAGGCGCCGGTGAGAATGACGGCGACCGCGGCGAACGAAGCAAGCTTCACCTGCAGACGCATCCACGTCGCGAGTCTCCAAGCCATCGCGCACGTGAAGGCGACCGAGCCGATGACGATGAGTGTTTCCCATCCCATTTTAGAAGTCGCGATGATAAATCCGGGCAGGCTGCCGGCAGGCGCGTTCGGAAAACGAACTTGGCACAGTGTGATCACAAGCGGAACCGAGAGAGCCAGCGCGCCATAGCCGAACACGAACAGCAGCTGGAGTAGGTTGGCTCCCGCACAAAACAGCATGCCCGTGATCATCGGTAAAAACGTCAACGCCGTCGAGAAATCGGGCTGCTTGAGTATTAGGAGTAGGATCGGGGCCGCGATCCCGAGGGCCATCAAAATGGTCGAGAAATCCTGGGCCCGGCGTGCACGCTTGTCGAGAAAATCAGCGAGAACAAGAACGATCAGGACCCGGGCCAGCTCGGCAGGCTGAAAGCTGAACCCGGCCAATCGGATCCACGCGCGATGGCCGCGCGAGGTGGTCCCGAAGATGAGCACGGCGGCCATCAAGACGATGGCGAATCCGTAAAGTATTTTCGACTGATCCTGGAACACCTGATAATTGAAAGCGATCATCAGCGTGAACAGCGTGCTCCCTAGCGCCAGCGCGATAAAATGCTTTTGCCAAATCAAGTTATAAAAGGACGTCATATTCGCCGCCGAGAGGATCGCCAGCGTCCCGAAAGAAACGAGTCCGGCCACCGCGGCGACGAAAGCCCAGTCGATGCGGCCTGAGAGGGTCGACGACACCTTGATCGGGCTCACCTGGAGACTCCCAACGGTGTGGCGATTTTCGCCGGCAGCGGAATGATACCCGCCCCAAGCCTTTGACGGCGCGCCGCGCGCTCGGCCTCGCGCGCCGCCCTTTCGGTCTCGGGATCGGGCATGCCGAAATACGCGAGAATCATTTTCTTGGCCACGGGTGCTGCGGTAACTCCGCCATGGCCGCCATTGGCGACCAAAACGGCGATCGCGATCGACGCGGGCTCTCCCGGTCGCGCCGCATAGGCAATAAACCACGCATGGTCTTCACCGTGCGGATTTTGCGCCGTTCCCGTTTTCCCTGCCACAATGATGCCCGGAATCTTAGCCGGATACCCGGTGCCAGACGAAATTGTGACTTCAAGGGCGTCCTGCACCTGATCCCAGGCGGACTCTTTGGCCGAAATAGCGTTGACCTTTTCCGGTTTTTGAAGATAATCCGGACGACCGTCCGAGTAGACGATTTTTTGAGTGTAATGCGGTCGCCAAACCGTTCCGCGATTGGCGAGTGCTGCCGCGACGACCGCCATCTGAATCGGCGTTACCAATAATTCCCCTTGGCCGATGGCCAAATTCAAAGTGTCGCCGTCATACCAGCTTTTATTCGAACGACGTCGGGTGTCGGGGCCGAATAAATGGCCGCCTTTCTCCCCACGTAAGGCGACGTTCGTTCGTCCGCCCAAGCCGAACGCCCGCGCGTAACGCTCGATCAACGCTCCGCCCACCTTGAGACCCATGTTGTAAAAATAAACGTCGCACGACTGAGCCAGCCCCATGGTCCAGGAGACGCGTTTGTGCCCCTTGTGATCCCAGCACAGGAACGTGCGCGAGCCTAGTTCAAATTTTCCGGGGCAGAAAAAAGAATCGGAGGGAGTGACCCGCCCTTCAGATAAAGCCGCCAGGCCAACGATCGGCTTGAAGGTCGAACCCGGCGGATAGGTGCCTGCGATCGCGTTGTTGAATTCCGGCAATCCCTGCGCGTTGCGTTTGACTTCCTCGGGGTCAGTCGAGAGTAGGGCGTTTGGATCGAAGTCGGGCTGAGAGCTCATCGCCAAGATCTCCCCGTTGCGCGGATCGATCGCCACGGCGGCACCGCGGCCGGTCGCTGTTTTTCTCAGGCTGTCATCGGCCGCCTTCTGGACATCGGCGTCGATGGTCAGATATATGCTGCTGCCGGGCTCAGACGGCGTGTTACCAAGCTCTCCCTTCAGGCGGCCCTGCGCGTCGACTTCCATGCGCCTTCCGCCATCCCTCCCCCGTAGCTCGTCTTCGAAGGCATTTTCCAGCCCCATTTTGCCGATTCGCGAATCGGCTCGATAGCCCTTGGCCTTGCGTTCGCGCCACTCCCGGGAATTCATTTTACCCATGAACCCGATCAAGTGGCTGGCGAAGTTGCCGTAAGGATAATATCGACGGGCCTCGTCGATCAGGGTGATCCCTGGATAGAGCGTTTGCAGCTCACGCAGCTGGAACATCGTTTTACGAGGCAGATTTTCCGCCAGACGAACCGCGGATTCGTCGTGATCGGCCTGTTCGAGCGTCTCGAGTAATGTTTGGAAATCACGGTTGAGCCGCCGGCTCAGCTCGGTCGCCACCGGAATGAGGTCGTGGATCGCCTCGCCTTTGCGCGGCAGAAAAATCAACGATGACGCGGACTGGCTGGTGGCGAGTTCCTTGCCGTTGCGGTCGAAAATCGTTCCGCGCGGCGCTGTTTGGTAAATGGTGAGCGAGCTATTGATCTCGGCCAGTCGGCGGTATTCGGAGGCGTCCTTAATTTGAAGTTGGGCCAGGCGCACACCCAGAATACCGCCTAGGCAAGCAATCACGAACCAGACGATCTCCAGGCGCTCCCGTCCGGCCGCTTGCCAGTTCAACCGTTCCCCCAAATTTCCCAGGCCAGGGCCCCACAGGCCGCGACGAACGCGTTCAAGAACGGCGCGACCAGAAATGCGGGCCAGCCGATCCAAAAGAAAGACTTAGCGAAAATCGTCCCGATCAGGCCCATCGCAAGCGCATAAACGACGGACAATATAAAGACTGCCGTCGCCAGCGGGCCGACGGCCCTCAAATCCATCTGCCGGCGTACGTTTCCCGCGATGTAGGCGGCCAGCGTGTAAAGCAGCGCGTTCGCGCCAAACAAATCCGCGCGTAACGCGTCCGCGTACAGGCCCCAGGTCCACGCGATCAACATCGCGGCCACTGGACCTCGGCGAGACGCGACGAGGATGCCGAGAGTGAATAAAAACTGGGGTGTGATGCCCCAGTAAGATAAATGCGTGTTCCACCACCACTGGAGGAACATCACGCCGACGAAGACGAGGACTCCGCGCAGAAAGGTCACGGTTCATCCTCCGGGTCGGGTTTGGGTGCCGCTTTCGGCGTCGAAGCGGCCGTCGTCGGGGCTTCACCCGGCATGGTGTGCGCGCGCAGGATCAACACCTCTTGTAAGGACGCCGCGTCCAGTGCCGGTGAAATTTCAATGGACTGCATCGCCAAAATCGGATCGCGAGGATTGACCTGCAGGACGCGACCGATTAGGACGTCGGGCGGAAACGTCACGCTCGTCGGGGACGTATAGACCGAATCGTCGCCGACAATTTTCGCCTCAGAATTGACGTAGTTCATGCGCAAATGCGGCCCGTCTTGGCCCTGCACCAACCCGTCGATCGTTCCAGACGAAAGATATGCGGCGGCGGCCGACCGGGAATCGGTGAGCAACATGACCGTTGACATTCGCGGCCGCACCTCGATCACCCGTCCGATGGCCACGACGGAATCTCCTTTTCGGCCGAGGACCGGGTCATTGAGCGAGACGGCGCGATCGGTTCCCGCGTCGATGGCGACGGATCCGTACCACCTTTGGGGATCGCGCTGCATGACGTGGGCCCACGTCGGGTGACGACCCGACGGAGTCTTGAGGCCGAGGAAGCCGCGCAGCCGGACATTCTCCAGGCCCAAACTCTCGACATCCGCCTTGAGCCACGCCAGCCGGCGCAGTTCGTCTTGTAGCCGGCGATTTTCGATATCCGCCGACAAAAGTTCCCGCACGCGCGACGGCATGTCGGCCATCTTTTGAATACCGCGTTCGCCCTGATAAGAAATCGGGTCGAGCACGTAGCTCACGCAGGCCTTAAAAGACCTGACGGGCGACGAAAGCGGCAATGACAGTAGGACCAGCGACCCCGTCGTGAGCACTCCCACGACGTAATGCGCGATCCGCGATTCGCGTTGCATGCGTTCCGACCCTCGTGGTCGGTGAGTTCGCGACGATTAAAGGAACGACGATGGGCGGCGTCCATGCGCGCCCCGACGGTTTATCGCTCTTACGAGCGGTACCGGTAGGACGTCACGAAATCGGGACGCCGATCCATGATATTGTCCAGCTCTTCGAGGAACTTTCCTGTTCCCAGCGCGACGCAGCTTAGGGGATCCGCAGCGCGATGCACGGGAAGCTCGGTCTCCTGGCGGATCAAATCCGGCAATCCGCGAAGCAGGGAGCCGCCTCCCGCGAGCATGATGCCGCGGTCCACCAAATCTGCAGCCAATTCTGCCGGAGTCTCCTCCAGCGTGTTCTTGATCACGTCAAGAATGAGTTGCACCGGTTCCATCAGAGCTTGGCGCACCTCCTCCGACGTAATCAACACCGTTTTCGGCAAACCGGTGGCCTGATCACGGCCTTTGACCTCAATAGTCTTCTCTTCCTTCAAGGGAAAGACCGAACCGATCTGAATCTTGACTTCCTCGGCGGTAGTCTCGCCGATCAAAAGATTGTACTTCCGACGGAAATGCATCATCACCGCCTCATCCATCTCGTCGCCGGCGATGTCGAGGGATTTCGAAACGACAAGGCCGCCGAGAGAAATCACGGCGGCTTCCGTCGTGCCGCCGCCGATGTCGACGATAAAGTTCCCATGAGGCTCCGAGATCGGCAAATCCGCTCCGATCGCCGCGGCCATAGGCTCCTCGATCAAATACACCTGCCGAGCGCCAGCTTGTTCTGCCGATTCTTGGACGGCGCGGCGTTCGACCTCGGTGATCCCGGAAGGAATGCCGATGACAACGCGCGGATGCAGCAACGAGCGGCGGTTGTGCACCTTGCGGATGAAGTACTTGATCATTTCCTGCGTGACTTCGAAATCGGCGATGACGCCGTTCTTCAGCGGCCTAACTGCGATGATCGACGCCGGGGTGCGCCCCAGCATCCGCTTGGCCTCAGCTCCGATCGCCAGTACGCGCCGGGTTTCCCGGTCAATGGCGACGACCGAAGGCTCCCGCAGCACGATCCCCTGACCCTTGACGTATACCAGGGTGTTGGCGGTTCCCAAGTCGATGCCCATGTCGTTGGAGAACAAGCTGAACAGGAAATCGAGCATAGCGTTCCTTTGCGTTTATCTTCGCACGGCTTTAAGAAATGAGCATGATCAAACCGAGCTTGGCGTTGTCGCCCAGCCGCGGCTCGATCTTAAGGATTCGGGTATAGCCCCCCGGACGTTCTGCGTAACGGGGCGCGATTACCTCGAACAACTTCTTGTAGACGAGTTTATCATGAATTTGGCGACGAACCATGAAATGCTCACCCTTTTTCGCGTGGGTGATCAACTTCTCCGCGTACGGACGAAGCTCTTTGGCCTTCGCAAGCGTCGTCTCAATGCGCTCATGCTTGAAGAGGCTCGTCGCCATGTTGCGCAAGAGCGACCGGCGATGCGAACCGGTGATGCCGAGCTGGCGGCGGCCTAGTGCTTTAGATGCCATAAATTAAGACTCCTTTAGGTCCCTGCTCAGGCGGCCGCGCCGACTTGCATGCCGAGGGACAATCCCATGTCCTTCAGACGGTCCTTGATCTCATCGAGGGATTTCTTACCGAAATTCTTCACCGCCAAAAGCTCCTCGTCGCGCTTGCCAACGAGCTCCCCGATCGTGCGGATGCGGGCGACCTTAAGGCAGTTCGACGCGCGGCTTGACAGCTCAATCATCTCGATCGGCTGGTTGAGGATCTCGCGGAGTTTCGGATCCAAGCCCGCGATCGAAAGATCGGTCGCGCCGCTTCCCGAATCGGCCTCGCCGGAGAACGCGGTGGCGGCTTCCGCTTGCTGCTCTTCCTCAGGGATGAAGATGTTGAGGGATTCGCGCAGCAGTTTCGAAGACTGGATCAGCGCTTCCGCCGGATTCATTGATCCGTCGGTCCAGATTTCGAGGATCAACCGGTCGTAATCGGTGACCTGACCGACGCGGGCGTTTTCCACGTCGTAGTGGATTTTGGTCACGGGCGAGAACAAGGCGTCGACGGGCAAGAAGCCGGCGGCCCACTGGTTCTGCTGGCGCAACTCTTCGGCCGGAACGTAACCGCGGCCTTTCGAGATCTCGATTTCCATCTCGATTTTTCCACCCGCCTCAAGATGCGCGATCACGAGGTCCTTATTGACCACTTCCACGTTGGAGTTGGCTTGGATGTCCTTGGCCGTGACCGTCCCCTCTTTGCTAGCCGAGAGATAAATCGTCTCAGGCCCGTTCGAGAACAGCTTGACCCGAAGCTTCTTGAGGTTCAGCAGGACGTTCATCACGTCCTCCTTGACTCCGGGCAAGGCCTGGTACTCATGCGTGGCTTTATCGATGCGAACCGCGGTGACCGCAGCACCCTCAAGCGAGGAGCGCAGCACGCGGCGCAACGCGTTACCGACGGTGTGGCCGTAGCCACGCTCGTACGGCTCCGCAACGAATTTTGCGTAGCTGTCGGACATCGTCTTCTCGTCGACGGACAGCTTTTGCGGCAGGATCAGTTCTTTGTAAGCCATTTTCTTATCTCCGGTGTTTTAGCGCGAATAATACTCAATGATGAGCTGGTCGTTGATCGGGAACGACATTTCAGCGCGCTCCGGAATACGGAGCACTTTAGCCGAAAGGATCGTCTCGTCGAACTCCAGGAAGCTAGGGCGGTTATTGAGCTTCTTGGCCGTCTCCAAGCTCAGCTTGACGCCGACGTTTTCCTTCAGCTTCGGGCTGAGGGAAACGACGTCGCCGGCCTTGACGGGGTAGGACGGGATATTGACCTGCTTGCCGGCGATCTTGACGTGGCCGTGCTTGACGAGCTGGCGCGCCGTCTTCAGTGACGTCGCAAGGCCCGAGCGGCGCACGACGTTGTCGAGGCGCAGTTCCAGCGCGCGCAACAAATGATCTCCCGAAGCCTCGCGGGCTTCGGAAGCTTCAGCCACCTTGCGGGCAAACGGGCGCTCGTTCATCTGGATCATCCGGCGCAACTTCTGCTTTTCGCGCAGACGGATCGAATAGGCGGAGGGTTTGCCCCTCTGGGGCTTGGCCATGCCGGGCGTGCCAGGCTTCTTCTCCAGCACGCACTTGGTATAACACTTATCTCCCTTCAGGAACAGCTTCTGCTGCTCCCGGCGGCAAAGCTTGCAAACAGCGTCGGTATAGCGGGCCATCTCTTACACCCTCCTAGCTTTCGGAGGACGGCAGCCGTTATGGGGAATCGGCGTCACGTCCTTCAAACTGACGACAAGGAGACCGGCAGCACCCAGAGAGCGCACGGCGGTCTCGCGGCCCGGTCCCGGGCCTTTGATAAAAACGGCGACTTGCTTGACGCCCAGCTCGACCGCCTTCTTGGCGACTTTGCTGGCCGTCACACCGGCCGCGAAGGGAGTGCCCTTCTTCGTGCCCCGGAAACCGGAGCCGCCGGCCGTCGCCCAGGCGAGAACGTCGCCGCGGTCGTCGGTCAGCGTCACGATGGTATTGTTGAAGGAGCACTGCACGTGCACCTTGGCAAATGATACGGAACGCCAAGCCTTCTTGCGCGGAGCCGCCGAAGGGGCAACCTTCGTCGCGGCGGGGGTTTTTTCGTCAGCCATAATTCAATTCTCCTAAATAGACCTTACGCCTTGCCCGTCGGCGAAGAAGCCTTGCCGACGCCCACGGTTTTGCGGCGGCCGCGGCGGGTGCGCGCGTTGGTGCGCGTGCGCTGTCCGCGAGCCGGTAGACTGCGGCGATGCCGATGCCCGCGGTACGAACCTATCTCGGTCAAGCGCGACACGTGGATCTGGGTCTCACGGCGCAGCTCGCCCTCAACCTTATACTCCTTGGTTAGGAGCGTGTTGATCAAGCTGATCTGGGTCTCATTGAGATCCTTGACGCGGATATCGGGCTTAACGACACCGTTAAGCTTCGACATCACCTCTTTAGCGCGGGCTTTGCCCACACCGTAAACGTAGGTCAACGCCACGTCAATTCTCTTGTTCTTGGGAAGGTCTACTCCAGCCACACGCGCCATACTCGATATCTCCTTTGTCCGGTCCTAAATCTTAACCCTGCCGCTGCTTATGCTTTGGGTTCGAGCACATGACCCGGACGACCCCGCTGCGCTTGACGATCTTGCACTTCTGGCAAATTGGTTTTACGCTCGCTCTGACTTTCATTCTTTTACTCCCGGTACGTGATGCGTCCCCGCGTCAAATCGTATGGGGACAGCTCGATGCGGACCTTATCTCCGGGTAGGATCTTGATGTAATGCATTCGCATCTTGCCGGAGATGTGGGCCAGCACTATTTTTCCCGGAGCGATCTGCACGCGGAACATCGCGTTGGGCAGCGCTTCCAGGATGTTTCCTTCCACTTCGATCTTCTCTTCTTTCGTCATCAAATTTTCGTGGGGAGCGTGAGGATTTCGTACCCCTTCTCGGTGACCGCAACGCTATGCTCAAAATGAGCGGAAAGTTTCCGATCCTTCGTCACCGCCGTCCAACCGTCGGCCAGCGTCTCGACTTCTGGTCCGCCCGCGTTGACCATCGGTTCAATCGCAAGCGTCATTCCAGCTTTCAGGCGCGGGCCGGTGCCGGCCTTCCCGTAATTGGGGACGGGCGGCTCCTCGTGGAGCGCGCGTCCGATCCCGTGTCCGACAAATTCGCGAACGACGCCATAGCCCGCGCCTTCGGCGTGGGTCTGGATTGCGGCTCCAATGTCGCCGATGCGTCCGCCGGCCTTCACCATAGCGATGCCCTTCATCATCGACTCGCGCGTCGTGTCAATGAGCTTTTGCGCTTCGGGAGAAATCGTGCCGACGCCGACCGTCACCGCGGAATCTCCAAAAAATCGATCGACGACCGCGCCAAAATCGAGCCCGACGATGTCGCCGCTATTAAGTTTCCGAGCATCGCTCGGAATGCCGTGCACGACTTCGTAGTTGATGGATACACAGATAACGCCGGGAAACCCGTGGTAATTCAAGAACGCGGGCTTAGCGCCCCGCTTCTTCAATTCTTGCCGGGAAATCTGGTCGATCTCGCCGGTGGTCATTCCCTGCCGGACCAACCCTTGGAGAATCACAAGGATGTCACCAACGATAGCTCCTGCTTCGCGCATCGTGGCGAGTTCGCTGACACTCTTTACCTCGACGGCCTTTTCCATGAACATGATTAGATCTTCGCCCCGATGAGCGCCGTCAACTCCGCCTCGACAACTTCGGGCGGACGGTTCGCGTTAACTTCCTTCAAAAGCTGTTCGCCCTTGTAGTATGAGACCAACGGCTGCGTCTGATCCTCAAAAACCATTAGGCGCTTCTGGGCCGTGGTTTCTAAATCGTCCTCGCGTTGGATTACGGGGCCGCCGCACTTATCGCACACCCCCTCCGCCTTCGGCGGAGATGTCTTTATATTGTACACGGAGGCGCAGTTCTTGCAGATGCGGCGCGACGTCATGCGCTTGACGGCCTCGCTCGTCGGCAGCGTTAGTGAAATGACGAGGTCGATTTGTGACGCCGACTTCTTTAAAATTTGGTCGAGCCCCTGCGCTTGGTCGACAGTGCGCGGAAAACCGTCGAGTAGGTAGCGGCCGCCGCGCTCGATCTTGCCTGCGACCATCTCGATGACAATCGCGTCGGGCACGAGCTTCCCACCCTTCACGTACCCCTGCGCTTTTTTCCCTAATTCAGTGTTTGCGGCCATCTCGGCGCGGAAAATGTCACCCGTCGCGAGATGCCGGAAACCGTGCTTGGCGGCCAGACGCTGTGATTGCGTTCCCTTACCCGAACCCGGAACGCCCAAGAGAATCACGATCACCGCGGGGCTCCGCTGGTGGCGCTTTGGTCGCTGATGTTGAACCAGCGCCCCTGAATGCGCCCCTTCTTCAAGAAACCTTCATAGTGGCGCATGATTAAGTGAGCTTCGACTTGACCCATCGTGTCAAGCGCGACGCCAACAACGATTAGTAGCGAAGTCCCGCCGAAGAAAAACGGCACGCTGAAATTGCGCTTAAGAATATCGGGCAAGACCGCGATCGCCGCAACGAACAAGGCCCCGCCGAGAGTGATGCGCTCGAGGACCCATTCGATGTACTTCGCGGTCGGTTCGCCGGGACGGATGCCGGGGATGAATCCCCCCGACTTCTTAAGATTCTCGGCCAAGTCTTCTGGGTTTATCGAGACCGAGTTATAGAAATAACAGAAGAAAATAATCAGGCCCGCATAGACCGCGTCATAAACCCAATTGCCGCGGTTCATGATTTCCATAACTTTCTGGCCGATCGGGCTTTGCGGGAAAAACTGCGCGATCGTCATCGGCACGGCCAAGAGCGAGACTGCGAAAATGACCGCGATGACACCAGACTGGTCTACTTTCAACGGAAGGTAGCTCTGAGAGCCGCCGTACATGCGGCGTCCGACGACGCGCTTGGCGTACTGCACCGGAATTTTGCGCTGGGCCGTTTCCACCCAGACGACAGAAATGATGACGGCGATGAGCGCTGCGACAATCGCCAGCGCGGTGAACAGGCCGATTTCTTCCAGGCGAACGAGCTCAAAGAGGCTCATCGCGCCCGCCGGGATGCGCTCGACGATGCCCGCGAAAATGATCAACGAGACGCCGTTGCCGATGCCCATCTCAGTGATCTGCTCGCCCAGCCACATCACGAAAATCGTTCCGGCGGTCAAGGTCAAAACGGTCAGGCAGTAAAAAAACCAATCCGGATTCGGGACCACGGAAATGCCGCCCGGGACCGGCATCTTGGTGATCGCGAGCGTCAGGCCGAAGGATTGAAAAATCGCCAAGAACAAGGTCAGGTAGCGCGTGTAATTGTTGAGCTTGCGCCGGCCCAGCTCCCCCTCCTTGGCTAAGCGGTCAAGCACGGGGAACACGTGAGCGCCCTGGAGAAGACTGACGATGATCGAAGCGTTGATGTAGGGCATAACGCCCATGGAGAAGATCGAGAAGCGTCCCAATGCACCGCCCGAGAAAGTGTTCAAGAAGCCGAGAAGATTTCCCGATTGAGCGTTGAAGATCGCACGGATCGCGTCGCTATTGACGCCCGGAATTGGTATTGAGGCCCCAATGCGGAAAATCGCCAAGGCTCCCAATGAGAAGCCGATGCGCTTTCGCAGATCCGGGATGTCGAAAAGGTCGCCGATTCCGGCCATCTTAAGCCTTTAAAACCTCAGCCGTGCCGCCGGCTTTCTCGATTTTCGACTTGGCGCTCGCGGAAAACGCGTGGGCGGAAACCTTAAGTTTCCGCTTGAGCTCGCCATCGCCCAGAATCTTGACCGGACGCTTGCCCTTGACGAGCCGGTGCACTCGGAAATCGTCGAGACCGATGTCGCTCTTGTTCTTGAACACGCGCTCGAGCGTCTCCAAATCCACTAGCTGGTAAGTGACCTTGAACATGCCGTTGGTGAACCCGCGCTTCGGGATACGACGCAACAGCGGCGTCTGGCCGCCTTCGAAGCCGACGAGCTTACCGTCGCCCGAGCGGGAGCGCTGTCCCTTTTGGCCGCGGGTCGCAGTCTGGCCGGTTCCGGAGCCTTCGCCCATGCCGAGGCGCAAGCGCTTGCGGCGCGCGCCGGGAGTGGGCTCCAAGTTTGAAAGATTGATGGAGGTTGTCGTGGTCATGTCGATTATCCGCTGAGCTTATTTGCCGCGCAGCTTGGCGATGTCTTCCTTGGTGCGGAGCTGACGCAAGGCTTCGAAAGTGGCGCCAACCGTGTTGAACGGGTTGGAGGACCCGAGGCTCTTGGTTAAGATGTTCTTGATTCCCGCAGCCTCAAGGACCGCGCGAACGCCGCCGCCGGCGATAACGCCGGTTCCGGGAGCCGCCGGCTTCATCCAGACCACGCCCGAGCGGTATTTCGCGACAATCTCGTGAGGAATCGTGTCGCCGACCACCGGGAACTTAACGACGCTTTTTCTAGCCGCGGCGTTGCCCTTCATGATCGCGGCTTGGACTTCCTTCGCTTTGCCCAATCCGTAGCCGACCGATCCAGCGCTGTCGCCGACGACGACGAGCGCGGAAAACGAGAATCTCTTGCCGCCCTTGACGACCTTCGCGACGCGGTTGATGGCGACGACAGTTTCCTTAAAGCCGCCTTCCTCACGCGGATTTTCGCGCCGACGGGGGGCGCGGGGACCGCGGCGTTCTCCGCCGCGGTCGCCGCCGCCGCGCTGATCGCGCTCGGCATTCGGCTGAACTTGGGGAGGAACGGGTTGTTGGGGGACCGGCTGGGTTTCGGTGCTCATTAAATCTTCTCCGTTAGAACTCGAGTCCGCCGGCGCGTGCGGCGTCGGCCAGGGCCTTCACGCGGCCGTGATACACGTAGCCGCCGCGATCGAACATAACTTGCTTGACGCCCGCCTTGATCGCCTTGACGGCGATGGCCGTGCCGACTTTCTTGGCGGCATCGATACTCTTGGCGGACTTGGCCGTTTTCTTCAAATCCTCATCGAGCGAGGACGCCGCTGCGAGGGTGACTCCTTTTGCGTCGTCGATGACTTGGGCGTAAATATACTTCAGGCTGCGGTGCACCGACAATCGCGGGCGCTCGCCGCGGTGCTCGAACAGCCGCTTGCGGTTGGCCGTGCGCCGGATCTCATAACGAGTCCATTTGTCTTTCATGATTATTTCTTGCCTCCCGCACCGGCGGTCGCGCCCGCGGCCGTTTTGCCGGCCTTCTTGCGGACGTATTCGCCCTGGTAGCGGATGCCGGTCTGTTTGTAGGGCTCCGGCTTGCGCAGCTCACGGATCTTGGCGGCGATTTCGCCGACCAAGTCCTTATTAATACCCGTGATCGTGATCAGTGTTTTCTTCGGGTCGACCGCGAGCGTGATCCCCTTCGGCGCTTCGAAGTGAACTTTATGGGACTTGCCCAACGCCAATTCCATCTTCTGACCGGCCACTTCGGCGCGGAAGCCGAGGCCGTGGATTTCCAAGATCTTCGTGTATCCAGTAGCCACGCCTTGGACGAGATTGTTCATCCGCGCGCGGGTCATGCCCCAAATCGCCGAAGCGTCGCGGGCAGCACCCAGGTCGGCGGTCAGCAAGACCTTGCCGTCCTTGATTTCGGCCTTCACGTAAGGGTGGAGGGCTTCCGTGAGCTCGCCTTTGGGGCCCTTGGCGGTCAAAACTCCGGCGTCCAGTTTGACCTGGACTCCGTTGGGGATAACGATGGGCTGCTTGCCGATTCGAGACATAAGTTTACCTTACCAGACCTGACAGAGAATTTCGCCGCCGACTTTCTTATCCTTCGCCTGGCGATCCGTCATGATGCCCTGCGAGGTAGAAATGATGGTCACCGCAAAGCCGCTGCGCACGCGCGGGATGTCCGTGTAGGACCGGTAAACGCGAAGGCTCGACTTAGACACGCGCTTGATCCCGCGAATGACGGCTTCCTTGGTCGGAGAATATTTAAGGAACACGCGGATCGTGCCGCGCTTGTTCGTCCCGTTGTAAAGCGACTTATAGTTCGCGATGAAGCCCTCGTCCTTGAGGACGCGGACGACTTCGAGCTTCATTTTGGACATCGGAACGTCGACTCGGTCCTTTTGCCGGACGTTCGAGTTGCGGATGCGGGTGAGCAGGTCGGAGATGGGGTCCATGATTACCTTACCAGGAGGATTTTTTCACGCCCGGCAAGAGGCCGCCGTGCGCCATTTTGCGGAAACACATACGGCACAGCCCGAAGTCGCGGTAGAACGCGCGGGGCCGACCGCAAATCTGACAGCGGTTGCGATGCCTTGTTGCGAACTTCGGGGTTTTCGTCATCTTCGCACGCCAAGCTGTTGTCGCCATGGTCTTAGTTCCTTGCGGCCGTCACGGCCTGCTTGAACGGCATCCCGAGTTCTTTCAACAGATCGAGGCTGAAGGCGTCCTTGCCTCCGTCGATCACAAACGAAATGTTCATGCCGCGCTGCTTCGGCACGCGTTCGGCGTTGATCTCCGGGAAAATAAGCTGTTCCTTGAGTCCGAGATTAAAATTGCCGGAGCCGTCGAAGCCCTTGGGCTCGAGGCCGCGGAAGTCGCGGATGCGCGGGATCGCGACGGTCACAAGGCGATCCAAAAACTCCCACATTCGGTCGCCGCGCAGCGTCACGCGCACACCGATCGGCATGCCTTCGCGCAATTTGAAGTTCGAGATCGACTTCGAGGCGCGGCGCACCTGCGGCAGCTGGCCGGTGATCAGCGCCAGCTCTTCGCGGGCGTTATCGATGGTCTGGACGTTGTCGCGAGCTTCCGAGACGCCGATATTGACCACAATCTTGTGCAGTCGCGGAACCTGATGAGGGTTCTTCAAGCCGTGCTTTTCCATCAAGGCTGGGACGACGGCCTCTCTGTAGAGAACTTTCATGCGCGGAAGCGGATGCTCGGTTTCGCGGCCGTCTTGGTTGACGGCGTACGCGGGACCGGCACCCTTCGAGGCCTGCTGCTTTTCGAGACCCGCTTTCTTGGCGGCGGCGGCGGCCTTTACGGCTTTCGCTTTTTCTGCGTCGGTTTTTTCAGCCATGTTCTTGAACCTGTTCTTTTAGGCGATCGTCTCGCCGGACTTCAGCGCGATGCGGACTTTGTCGCCGTTCGGCTGGATTTTTACGCGCACGCGCGTCGGCTTCCCCGTTTTCGGGTCGGCCAGCATGACCTTCGACAGCGCCAAGGGCGCCTCGACTTTCACCAAGCCGCCGGCGTCTGTCTGGGTCGGCTTCTTGTGCTTAGTCACGATATTGATTTTGGAGACGATCACCTTGGGGTGATTAAATTCATCGCCGGGAATCACTTCGAGCACGTCTCCGGTCTTGCCCTTGTCTTTTCCCGAAATGACGACGACTTTGTCGTTTTTCTTAATCTTGAACTTCAACATGTCAGACAACCTCCGGCGCGAGGGACACGATCTTCAGGTACTCCTTGTCGCGCAGCTCGCGGGCCACGGGCCCGAACACGCGGGTGCCTTTCGGCTCGTTCTTGTCGTCGATCAGGCACGCGGCATTGTCGTCGAAAGACACGTAGGTTCCGTCGGGGCGGCGCAGATTGCGCTTGCAGCGCACGACGACGGCCTTAACCACTTGGCCCTTCTTGATCTGGCCGTTGGGCAGCGCATCCTTGACAGTGCAGACAATGATGTCACCGAGGCTGGCGTAACGGCGGTAAGAGCCGCCCATCACGTGGAAGCACTGCAGTTTGCGCGCGCCGGAGTTGTCGGCGACATTGAGCATCGTTCGCAACTGAATCATTTGGTGGCTCCCGCTTCGGCGACTCGCGGCGCCGCCTTAACGACGCGAACCAGGCGCCAGCGCTTCAGCTTCGAGAGCGGGCGCGTGCTGCAGATTTCGACGACGTCACCCTCATGAGACTGGTTATTTTCGTCGTGCACGTGAAACTTGCTCGACTTGCTCATGACCTTCTGGTAGAAAGGGTGGCGGACCGAGCGGGTCACGCGAACGACGCGCGTCTTGTCCATCTTGTCGGACATGACGACGCCTTCCATCGACTTGCGCTGACCACGCGCCGCTTCCTCGGCATTTTCCGTAACAACGGCAGCTGTTTTCGTCACTTCGCGGCCTCCTTCGTGGTCTTCATGTGGAGATGGGTCTTGAGGCGCGCGATCTCGCGGCGCAGATGCCGGAGCTCGATCGGGCTTTTCAGCGGCGTCACGTTGTGCTGGAACTCGAGTTTGGCACGCTTGTCGAGAGCGACACGGAGCTCTTTTTGAAGCTCGGGGACGCCGAGGGCGGATTTGTCTTGGGCCGGCGTTTTTTTCTTCGTAGTAGATACCATGTTAGATGTGCTCACGGACGACGAATTTGGTCTTGATCGGAAGCTTGTATGACGCCATCTTCAAGGCCTTTTTGGCCTCTTCAAGGGTCAAACCTTCAATTTCGAACAGCATGCGGCCCGGACGAACAACCGCGGCCCAATGATCGGGAGCACCTTTACCCTTACCCATGCGGGTCTCGGCGGGGTGCTTCGTGATCGCCTTGTCGGGGAAAATCCGGACCCAAAGCTTGCCGCTCTTCTTCAGATGGCGACTGATGGTCACGCGGCTGGATTCGATCTGGCGGGCGGTGACCCACTTAGGCTCGAGAGCCTTCAGGCCGAACTCGCCGAATGCGAGCGAGACGCCGCGCTTAGCGGGGCCTTTGATGCGAGGGTGGCTGTGCGGCTTTCGATATTTAACGCGCTTGGGCATCAACATATTATCTCCGCGGCCCCTCGAGCTTTTCCGCGGCCGCCAGGGCGATCTCGGGCACCGGCTGGCCGGCCGGAGCGTCGCCGCTCTCAATGGCCATCGCCGCCGCCGCCAACGCCGCTTCCTTCTTGGCCATCTGCTGCAGTTCCTTCAGGGACTTCACGAAGTGCTGTTTCTTGAAAATCCAAACCTTGACGCCAATGATGCCGGCTGATGTCATCGCCTCGGCTGTTCCGTAGTCTACGTCGGCGGCGTACGTGTGCAGGGGCACGCGACCCTCGCGGTTCCACTCACGGCGCGAAATTTCCGCGCCATTGATGCGCCCGGATACCATTACCTTAATGCCCAGGGCTCCCGACTGGAGGGTGCGCTCCATTGCACGGCGCATCGCGCGGCGGTGGGCAATGCGCTTCTCGAGCTGAGCGGCAATCGACTCCGCGACGAGCCGACTGTCGAGCTCAGGGTCCTTGATCTCCATCACGTTCACGTAAGTCTTGCGCTGCGTCATGTCCTCGACGGATTTGCGCAAAGCCTCGATGTCCGCTCCTTTCTTGCCGATCACAACACCGGGACGGGCCGTGTGGATGTTAACGCGCAAATAAGAACCCGCGCGCTCGATACCCACCCAGCTGACCGCCGCGGCGCGGAACGTGTTGCGCACCAGGTTGCGGATCTTAAAATCTTCTCCAATTAACGCAGGCGCGTCCTTGGTCGAGAACCACTTCGACTGCCAGTCGTGGATGTAGCCGAGTCGCAGCGCATTCGGATTGGTTTTATTGCCCATGTTCCTTACTTCCTCTTGCTGTTCGACCGCTCGTCGGAAACGACGATGGTCAGGTGGCAAACCTTGCGTTTGAATGTGTACGCCCGGCCTTGCGGCGCGGGCAGCATGCGCTTCATTTGTCCCATCGGGCCCATCGTGGACCAGCAGGACTTGATGTAAACCTTTTCCGGATCGACCGCGCGTCCGGCCTTCGCAGACTGGGTGACCAGGTTGGCGGCGGCGGAGCGGACGGTCTTGGAGATCATGGTCGAGCAAATGCGCGGGATCATCGGCAGGAGGCGCTCGGCCTCGAATACCTGTTTTCCCCGGATCTCCTTAAGGACTTGCGCGACTTTGCGCGTCCCGTATCTCTGAAATCGTGCGTGAGCGGTGGCTTCCATGGCTATTCCTTAGGTCTTAGCGGTCGCGTCCTTCGAAGTTCCGCCGTGCGCCTTGAAGAAGCGCGTAAACGAGAACTCTCCGAGTTTGTGGCCGACCATGTTCTCGGTGATGTACACCGGCAGGAACTTGCGGCCGTTATGCACGGAGAACGTGTGGCCGATGAAATCCGGCGTGATCGTGCAGTGACGCGACCAGGTCTTGATCGGCTTTTTTTCGCCAGCGGCGTTCATCTTTTGGACTTTCTTGACGACATTAGGGTCGACGTAGGGACCCTTCTTGGTGGATCGGCTCATTTCATTCTCTCTTTAGCCCGCGTGGGACGCCGACCGGCGCCGGTCAGAAACGATCATCCAGCCCCAGACTTTTTTCTTGTTGCGGGTCTTAAATCCCTTGGCTAACTGGTTCCACGGCGAGCGCGGATGGTTGTTGCCTTTCGACTTGCCGCGACCGCCGCCGAGCGGATGGTCGGTCGCATTCATCGCGCCGCCGCGGACGGTCGGGCGGATGCCGCGATGGCGCGAGCGTCCGGCTTTCCCGAGGGTGATCGTGTTGTGTTCGGTGTTGCTGACTTGGCCAACGGTGGCCATGCACGAGTCGGGCACCATGCGAACTTCGCCTGACGGCATCTTAATCTGCGCGTAGCCCGCGTCTTTGGCCATCAACTGGGCCTGCGAACCAGCCGAACGCATCATCTGCGCGCCCTTGCCTGGGTTGAGCTCCACGTTGTGGATGAACGTACCTTCCGGAATCTTGCTCAACGGAAGGGCGTTGCCGACCTTGATCTCCGCGTTGGGACCGGAGGTTACGGTGTCGCCGACCTTCAAGCCGACGGGATGGATGATGTAGCGCTTCTCGCCGTCGGGATAGTTCAAAAGGCAGATTCGCGCGGTGCGGTTGGGATCATACTCGATCGTCATGACCTTTGCGGGAATATTGATCTTGTCGCGCTTGAAGTCGATGATCCGGTAGGCGCGTTTGTGACCGCCGCCCTGGTGGCGGACCATGATCATGCCCGTGTTATTGCGGCCGCCGGTGCGCGTGACTTTCTTGACGAGGCTTTTCTCAGGAGTGTTGGTAGTCAGGTCTGAGAAATCTGCGGAAGACATCCCGCGGCGCGACGGCGTATAGGGTTTATAGGTCTTTATCGGCATAGTTCCTCAGGAAGCGGACGACGACGCGAAATCGATTTTCTGACCCTTGGCGACCGTTACGATGGCCTTTTTCCAGTCGGGAAGAACGCCCCCGCCGCGTCCCACGCGGCGAAATTTCCCGTGAATAATCATCGTGCGGACTTTTTCGACTTGGACCTTAAATAGCTTCTCAACGGCGAGCTTAATGTCCGTCTTGGATGCCCGGGGAGCGGCCTCGAAAACATACTGGTTGTACTTGTCTTGGATACGGGCCCCGCGCTCGGTGAGCAGCGGACGAACTAAGACGGAATGAAGTTCTTTTTCGGACATGGGATTCACCTTAGTTCCAGCGCGAGCCGAGCTTCTCGAGCGCGGACTGCGTGATGATTAGTTTCTTGCACTTCAAGACCTCGTACGCGTTGACGTCCGCGGCGAGGACCAAAGCGACGTTAGGAAGGTTCTTGGAGGCACGCTTAAGCGCGGCGTTCGGCGCGTCAAGAACGACGAGCGTGCGGCCCTCGGCTCCTAAATTTGAAAGCAGGTCGACCATCAACTTCGTTTTCGGCTCCTTGAGGGTGAGCTCTTTGACGCAGATAAGGCCGCCGTCCTGCGCGCGGGCCGACAAGGCCTGGGCCAGCGCGAGCCGCGCCTTTTGCCGCGGGAAATCCAGGTGCGAACCGTAGCCGGAGCGCGGCCCGTGAATGATCGCGCCGTGGCGCCAAAGTCCTGAGCGAATCGAACCAGCGCGAGCGCGCCCGGTGTGCTTCTGTTTCCACGGCTTCTTGCCGCCGCCGGAAACTTCGGACCGGCTCTTCGTGTGCGCCCCGTACTGGCGCTGGTTGGCCAGATAAACGAGGACGTACTCGTGTAGGAAACGGCGCGAAGGCTTGTGCCCGAAAATATTGTCCGGGAGCGCGACTTGTCCGACTTCTTTTCCGCTGACGTCGAGAACTTTAGCATCCATGGTCATTGCGCTCACTTCTTGCCGGGCTTGGCGCCGGGCTTGATGATGTTGCCCATCTTGTCCTTCTTGACGCCGGGCTTGGCGAGTTCGGTGCGCACCTTCTTCGACATGTAGGTCTGGTAAATGGTCACGAGACCGCCGCGCGCGCCGGGAACGGCGCCGGCGAGGTACATCAAATTTTTCTCGGGATCGATAGAGACGACCTCGATTTTGATCGTCGAGGTCGTGGTGTCGCCATAATGGCCGGCCATGCGCTGGCCCGGCATCACGCGTCCGAGTGAGCGCCGCGAGGCGAGCGATCCCGGGGAACGCTGCTTGTCCGACGCGCCGTGTGATGCGGGAAGGCCTTTGAAATTATGGCGCTTCATGACGCCGGCGAAACCGCGCCCTTTTATGACGCCTTGAACATCAACATAATCGCCGGGCTTGAAAGCGATCTCAGGAGCGACCACCTGCCCAGCGGAAAGACCCTTCGTATCATCGACGCGAATTTCGCGCACGTAGCGCTGCGTGGGCACGCCCGCTTTCTTGAACTGACCGAGCTGTGACTTCGTCACGGTCTTGTCCCGACGCACGCCGAAACCGAGCTGAACCGCGTTGTAGCCGTCGACAGACTCAGCCGTCTTAACTCGCAGAATCGGGCACGGACCGGCCTTGACGACGGTGACATCGTAGAGATTCTGGTCCTTAGGATGATAGATCTGGGTCATGCCGACCTTTTCGCCCAAAATGGCGTGAAAAGTCGCCGGAGCCTTATTGGCTCCGTCGTTTACGGCCGGCGTCGTCGTCTGCGCTTCGCTCATAATTTCCTCAAAGACAAAAATCCCATCAATGGAAAGCCTTTTGGGGCTGTCCCTTCAAGCTCTAAATGGCTTAGAGCTTTATTTCGACGTCGACGCCAGCAGGCAGATCGAGCTTCATTAGCTCGTCAACCGTCTTTGAAGTCGTCGAGTTGAGCTCGATGAGGCGTTTATGGATCCTCATTTCGAACTGCTCTCGCGACTTCTTGTCGACGTGCGGAGACCGCAGCACCGTGTATTTTTTGATGTGCGTAGGCAACAGAATGGGGCCGGAAACGACAGCTCCCGTACGCTGGGCCGTCTCAACGATCTTTCCGACGCTGGCGTCAAGGACGCGGTGGTCGTAAGCGCGAAGGCGGATGCGGATTCTCTGCTGCGGATTGCTAGTCTCGGCCATAATTGTACCTTATTCCTATATCGTTTGACTAGTCGAGAATGTCGGCAACAACGCCGGCCCCGACTGTGTGACCGCCTTCTCTAACGGCGAAGCGCAGTCCCTTCTCCATCGCGATCGGGCAAATCAGCTCGCACTCGATATCGATGTTGTCCCCAGGCATCACCATCTCCACGCCG
>JANPGH010000149.1:0-22452 GCA_031423795.1 Elusimicrobiota bacterium
AATTCGTCGTCGGGGGCCACAAGGCCTAAGGTCGCCACTACATCGCGTTTTGGGCGCCACCGCGAAGATGCTCAGAGGGGACGGCCCGTCAGTTCAGGTCGAAAAGACTGAAAACGGCCGCTCACTGCCGAAGTTGGGTTAGGACAAGATGGGTCTTTTGCCTTCGGCGGGGTGGGCCAAAAGGCCGTTTAAATAAAAAGACGCGGGGATTATCATGGGGGCTTGAAGCCACCATATAAACCCGGTGTGACAGCGCAGCTGGCAGCGGTCCTCATGATCATCATGGCCGTCGTGGCGCATTCTGAGCCACGCGCCGTTGCCGTTCCCATGCGACCGGCCGTTACCTTTGCCCAGCATTGGACGACCAAGGTCGCCGTCGAGGCCTGGAAACGCCCGTTGATCGACGCCGTTCAACGCTTGGGTCTAAACACTTTGAAATCCGTTGCTCTGCAAAACTTATTCCAGCCCTCGAACGATGTCTTCGCAAATCACCCCGAGTCGTTCGCCTTTCTCCTGGAGGCGCTTGAAAATAACGGCACGACGCCGGAAGACTTCGTCACATTTACCTTAACGAATCAACGTATGACCCTTCTTCGTGCGGCGAAGATCGCGGAGAGAAATGCCGAAATGCTCGCTTCTGAGGCGACGGCCGTCTATCGGCAGCAGCGCGCAGCAGAGCAGGTTTGGCACCTTACCAAAGAAACCTACCCGCATTTTTTCGCCCTCATAAATCAGGCTAGAGAGATGGCCCCCTATCTCGATGCGTCCTCTGCGGTTATTCTAGGCCAGGCCGCGGAGGTGGTCGAAAAATACGGCGGCAACGATGCAACTTCGTCGAGAATTGCCGCCGAGCAATACCCTGCACTCGTGGGCCAATATTTGGAAGCACGATTTATCGCCCAGGATTTGCCCAAGCTGCTGTCTCGCGAGGCTTTTGAAAAAGAAGTCCAAGCCTTATCGCTATCGCCGTCCATCGGGCTGTGGACGCTGCGCAAGGCCGCCCATCTTCGCGGTGCGCTGAAGCGCCCAGAAATCCTCGCTCTGTTGGACGACAATCATGCTGCCCTTCTGGATGCAAATTTGCAGTCCCTGACTTATGACGAACCCGCGCTCGTGCTTGCGCACGAGGCCTTCCTTCAATATGCGCTGACGGAGGATAATCTCGATGCAATTCACGCATATTTTCGATATTACCTGGATCGTGCGCAAAAGAACTCTGCACAGATTCGAGAGAGGATCAAGCATTATTTGAATGCTGAAGACTCTCCTATTTCTTGGGCGAAGGTCGATAAAAAGGGTCGGGAAATCGTCGCTCAAATAAATTCGTTTTCGGAACATGCGTTCCCGATCTTTATAGGTCTGTTAGCGGGCGCACTAGTAGGCGCCGCCCTCGCCTGGATATTCGACATTTCGCCGCTCTGGGGGATTCCATTTATAATTTGGGCGGGAATAAGCCTTCCCTATTATCTGCTACGACCTGTCCGTCGGCGCGCGCAAGTGTTGATGGACGAAGGAAAAACAATCGGCGAGAGGATGCGCGGTATTTAACCGCCAACCGCCAATTTAGCGCGCGCTGCGGTAATCGTCGAGAATTTTTTGGAAACGTTCGCTTTTCGGATTGAGGCGCGCAGCAGCAGTATAATTGGCGAGGGCTTCTTCTCGGCGCCCTTGCGCGCGCAGTATATTTGCGAGCTCCCAGCGAAGTTCGCCGTTGAGATTGTCGAGGACAGAGGCTGCCACCAGTTGCCGCAACGCCTCATCGATGTCCGATACGTCCCGAGTGAGGGAGTATTGGGCGACCAGCGCGCGTGAGCGGCCCTGGCGGGCTTGCGATGATAGACGGTCAAGCTTGATGGCGGAGGCGAATGCGTGGAGCGCACCCGCCGTGTCGCCGGCCGCCAGCCGGCTTTGGCCCTCGACATAGTCGCGGCTAGCCATCCAAGGGGAAACGAGAAATGGAATCATGCTGATCGCCGCCGCCGTCATGACGATCAAAATTGAAAGCCTTGGTTTCCAAAACGTACCTTGCGCCGTAGCCGCTAACGCGCCCAAGAAAATGCCAGCGCACAGAAGATTCGCCAAGTATTCGACGCTTAAACCCATTAGACCAAATAAAATAAAAGACGCCAGTCCAAGGAAGAATGGCCAGCCTTGATCAAAAGAGTCATTGTCTCGGGCCCAACGCCGCAAAATGGCGCCGAGGAAGACCACCATGGCGCCAAACCCGACAAACCCCGTTTCGGCCAGAAGACCGATCACGTTGTTATGCGGGTATAGCGTGTGCTGTCCCGCGCCAGCCTTGAAAGCCAAATAAGCGCTCGGAAAATTCCCGATACCGACGCCCAGCCACGGGTAGGCTCGAAGCATCTTTAGTCCGCTCACCCACCAATATAATCGCCGCGTCGTCTCCCCAGGTGGGAGCAGTTCCCCGTTCATATTATGGGTATGCCCGAACTTCCAAGCGAGTAAAAGGGCGAATGCGCCGATCGCTGCTGCACCCACTGTGGCCGCCGTCCGCTTGTGTCGGCGTATCCAGGAAAGCAGGGGCTGAGGTCCACCAATCAAGGGTAGGAGAACCAGCAGGCAAATCATTCCCCAGTTGCTGTCCAACGAAAGTAGGCCCAGACTGCACGCGATTAGGCCGACTTTCCACCCCATTGGGACGGGCTCTCGTCGTTGCCAACGCCGAAAAATAAGTCCCGCAAAGACGGGGCACCATAAAAGGAAAAAGGCCGTCGCCGCACTCGCATTGACCATGGTTCCGGGAAGCTGCATGGAAAGAACGTAGAAAATCACCTTTTTCAGGCCCTGCGGAGCGCCCGCTACCGTTGCCATCATCCAGTGCTGACGTAGGATTACGGCTTCTTCCACGCAGGCCACTGCCGCAACCGTGGCGAGTAAGATGTCGCGAGCTCGGTCGTCGCGTAAAATATTTTGCACTACGATCAAAACGAGAAAAGCAGAGGTCCAGTCCAGCAGAGCCAGTCGCGATTCCTCTGCATGCACGGAGCCCAAGAAAGAAAGGAAAAATGCGGCGGCGACCGCTGCCGAAGCGGCGAGGGGGGGCGGGGTTAGCTTCAAGCCGTCTTTCCGGGAAGTCCACAGCAATGCCGTGAATAAAGCGAGGGCGGCGACGTGGACGACCGTGGCCGCCCAGAGATCGTGCGCCGCGCCGGCCAAAACACAGAAAACGACGAGGGCAGCCAGCGGTATTGCGAGGACGCGGCGGAAATCGGATTTCAAAATATGTAGCCTCTGGGCAGAAGCCATGAATGCCCAAGTCGTCGGATACATCGGACTTGCCGCGGTTGCCCTCGCTTGGCTCCCTCAATCATGGGAGACTTTGCGCACGGGGGTCTGCGGCGCTAACCCCGCCTTTCTGGCCCTTTCGGGGTTCGGCAGCGTGGCGCTCACGATTTACGCCGTTCGTCGCGGTGACACCGTGTTCGCCGTTTTGAACTCGATGACCGCCGTCGGCGCCGTTCTCAACATTTGGTACCGCATCTTTCCCCGCCAAAGCCCTCCGTGAAACGGTGGGCTCGATAAATACCGTCGCAGAAATGTCGACGTTAGAACATCGGATGCTGGCGATTTTACCGCCGGCCTCTTCGATGCTGACATGGTTAGGGCCGGGCATCGTCGCGGGATTGGGCCATTCGTAGGCGGTCCTTCCGCGTAGGTGCTCAAGCGATTTCCCCTCGACGAATGGGAAAGTCTCCTCCGGAGTACCCATGACTTTCAGCATCTCTTCGCGTGTCATCCCCACGCGCAGGGCGAGGCAGTGCTTGTAGTTGGCCTTAAGCTTCCGCGAGCAGCCGGAGGCGATAACAAGGAACGCGACGCCGAAGGCGACGCGTTTCAATCGACGATCCCCAATTCGCGAAGGTAATGACGAATTTTTGAGCGGGCGCGGGCTGTGCGTACCATGTTCAGCCAATCTTTCTTCGGAGTCGAGCCCTTTCGGGTATTGATGCGGCAGATGTCCCCGGATTTTAGCGGGTAATCGAGCTTGACCATTTTGTTGTTCACCAGCGCTCCCACGCAAGAAAATCCGACTTGAGTGTGGACGGCGAAGGCGAAATCGAGCGGCGTGGCTCCCAACGGGAGGACTTTCACCTCACCGGCGGGCGTGAAAACGAAGACCTGATTGAATTCAAGGTCGGTCTTCAGGCTGTCCAGGAATTCTCGCGGCGAGTTTAAGTCCTGCAGCCATTCAATCCATTGGCGAAGCCAATTGAGTTTTTCTTCGAGATGGGCATCCTTGGCGTGTTCGCCCGTCTTATAGCGCCAGTGAGCGGCGATGCCATATTCTGACGAACGATGCATTTCTTCGGTGCGAATTTGGATTTCGACGAGCTCGCCCGCGGGGCTAACGATCGTGGTATGCAAGGAACGATAGAGATTAAGTTTCGGTGTGGAAATATAGTCGGTGAAGGAGCCCGCGACCGGCTTGAAATTTGTGTGGATGATTCCCAACAGCGCATAGCAGTTCGCGACCGTGTCGGTGATCAGACGCACCCCGAGACCGTCTTGGATTTCCTCGAACGGCTTCTCCTGGCGCTCCATTTTCTTGTAGATGGACCACAACGTCTTAGTGCGCGCCAGGATCCGACAGGGGATGTTCGTCGCCGTGATGACTTTTTCGATGGCCGCGCGGGCGGCGTCCAGCTGCTTCTCGCTTTCCGCCAGGCGGGCGCCGACCTTTCGGGCCAGTTCGCCGTGTTCTTCAGGGAGGACATAGGAAAAAGAGAGGTCTTCGAGTTCACCCTTGAGCTTAAACATGCCCAGCCGATGCGCCAGCGGAGCATAGAGTGCCGCTGTTTCTGCGGCGATCCGCTCCTGTTTCTCGCGCTTGAGATAGTTTAGCGTCTTCATGTTGTGCAGGCGGTCGGCCAATTTCACGACAATGACGCGAATGTCCTGGGCTGTTGCCAGGAGCATTTTGCGCCAGTTCTCGGCCTGCGCCTCGTCGCGTGACTCGAACTTCAGCGCGTCGAGTTTGGTCACGCCCATCACGAGCATCGCGATCTCCTCGCCGAACTCGGCGCGGAGCTGAGCTTCGGTGGTGGGCGTATCCTCCAAGGTGTCGTGCAGCAATCCCGCGCATACGGTGGGCAGGTCCATGCGCCACTCGAGGAGCGATTCGGCGACGGCGACGCAATGCGACAGATAATGGTCGCCGGAAGCGCGGGACTGGTTGGCGTGAGCCTTCGCGGCGAAATCCCACGCCAGCTCCAAGGCGGTCGGATCGACGTGCGGAGAGTACGAGGAGAACTTGGTGACGAGGGTTTTTAGGTCGGTCATCAAGCCTTTCCCAAGGAGAGTGCTACGACTTCCAAATCTTCAAGGAGTGCTGTGGCGGTCCGCTCGACGGCTCCCGGCGTTCCGAGAGACCTTCGCACATCCAACAATTGCGCGCGCGTGGCCGCGGTGTGGGCGCGGTCCTCCAAAAATCGCAAGGCGGCCCGTGCTGTTTTCTCAGGAGTCGCCGCGCCTTGTATGAGTTCGGGGACGATTTCTCGGCCGGCCAAAAGGTTGGCCATTGCGATGTGCTTAACCCGGACCAGCGCACGGGCGATCGCGTAAGTTGCCCATGAAAGTTTGTAGACGACGACCATCGGCACGCCCAGAAGGGCGTTTTCCAGAGTGGCCGTTCCCGAGGAACAGATCGCCACGTCCAGTCGCGCCCGGCTTCGGTAATCGCGCTCCCGCACGATCTCAATGCCCGAGGGTAGGGGCCCGTAGGCCTCGTCGGGTTGATTGACCGCGGCAAAAAGCAGACCTTTGGCTGCCGGGATCTTGTCGTGGATCAAGGCAAACGCGCGCAAAAACAACGGCAGATGGCGGTTGATTTCGGAGGCACGGCTTCCTGGCAACAGACCCACAAGCGGTTCGATGCCCGCCGTTTTCATAGAAACGGGTTCAGCGATGAGGTCGAGGAGCGGGTGTCCGACGAATAGCGCGGGAACGCCGGCCTTGCGATACAGCGTCTCTTCAAACGGAAAAATCACGAACATTCGCCGCACGAAACGCTTGAGCACCGAGACGCGGCCCGGGCGGCTCGCCCAAACTTGGGGGCTGACGAAATAGTACGCAGGAATTCCGGCGGCTTGGGCCAAGGGAAGGATGCGGCGATTGAAACCGTAGTAGTCAACGCAGATAAGAGCTTGAGGTCGTCGCTCGAGGAGGAATTGTTTTAACCGAGAGCGCAGGTCGAGCAAAAATGGGATTTTCAGTACGGGTTCCAGAAAACCGGTCACGCCGCGCGAGGCCAGATCCTCAAGGAATTCGTCCGCGGCGTCCCGGCACATGGCCCCGCCCACGGCGGCCACGCGTAGGTTGGGTCCACGCGCCTTGAGCGCCCGGATGAGGTTGGCGGCATGAAGGTCCCCGGATGGGTCGCCGGCGACGATCAGCAGCAGGGGCGGATTCATCGGCGATGTGTCAGCTGCGCAGGATGTCTTTTCCAACGGTCTTGGCGATTTTTCCGAGGTCCTGCGCCCAGCTGGGGATCAGCGAACGCGAGCCGGCATGGCCGGATAATTCGTATCGCTCGAGCTCATCGGAAATTTGCAGCGCAAGCTGCAATGCCTCGACTCCGCGCTCGCCGCTCGGCCACGGCTTGCGGTTGTGGCGGATGCAGTCCAGGAAATGATTGTGCTCGTTGCGCAACGGGTCGACGCTAGTGAGTTTTGGGTTGAGGATTTCGACGTCTTTCAGGCTTTTAATCACCGGGGATTTTTTGCGGTAGATCTTAAGCGAACCGTTCCCGTAGTCGAGTGAAACGTACGAATCCTTTTGGAAGGCGCGTAGCTTGCGGCTCTTTCCCAGCGAAATGCGGCTCGCAGTCAAATCGGCGACGCAGCCGGTCTTAAACCGGACCCGGACGTTGGCGATATCTTCGTGGCTCGACAGCAGGTGGGCGCCGAGCGCCTCTAGGCTTTCGACCTCGGATCCGACGAGCGTCAAAAGGATGTCCAAGTCGTGGATCATCAGGTCCATTACAACGCCGATGTGGCTCATCCGGGGGTCGTAAGGCCCGAGGCGCTCAACTGTGATGTAGCGCGGGTCGCGGATGTGTTTGACGGCCTCGAGCACCGCGGGATTGAACCGTTCGATATGGCCGACTTGGAGCACGAGCTTCTTAGCTTGCGAAAGCTCCAGGAGTTCGCGCGCCTCATCGAGTGAGCCTGCGAGAGGCTTCTCGACGAGCAGGTGGAGACCCGCCGCGAGCGCGGCTTTGCCGACTTCATGGTGCAGGGGTGTGGGAACTGCGATCACGACTGCATCGACCCGGGACAGAACGTCGCGGTAGTCGCGGATCGCGACGGTGTTGGATTGCCAAGCGGCGAGCTGCGCCTTCCAAATATTCGTATCGCACACTCCGACTAAGTCGACGTCGGGAGTCTTGCCGAGCAGCTTGGCGTGGTAAGTGCCCATTTTTCCCGCGCCAATGATGGCGATGCGAACCTTCGAGATGTCACTCATGGAGCGGTCCCTCCGCAGGAAAGCCGACCACGGCGAGGCCGGACGCGTCGGCTTCGGACGCAAAGCGAGCGCGATCGAAAATCAACGTGGAGCCGGCCTCCAGCGCCAATGCTTCAACTCCCGCGGCACGAAAAGCGGAAATCGTGTCGAGGCCGACGACGGGCAAGTCGAAACGGAAATCTTGTCGCGGCTTGGCGACTTTCACGACGACGAGCCCCGGCGCGCGGCCCTGCGTGCGCGCAAGCTCGGACGCCCGTTTGACGCAAGCGTCGGTTCCTTCCATGCCTTCAACGGCCACGATCGCGCCGTTCTGGGCCACGACCGTTTGCCCGATGTCGAAACCAGCTATGGCTTTGGCGGCGCGCCAACCCAAGGCGGCGTCGGCGAGTTGGGATTTAGTGAATTCACGCTTGGTCACCGCGCCGCTCGGCGCGAGCAGGTGCTCCAGATAGAGCGCGGAGGATACGAATTCAAGGCCATCCTTTTCGAATTCGCCTACGACGGCGCGTAAGATCGTGTCTGTGCGCTTGTCTTTCAGGGAGAAAAGGACCTTGGCCGCCCGCCAGTCAGGGCTGACGCCGCCGAATAGGGAAACATGCTGGACTTTTCCAGCCATCACGACTTTGCGCACGCCCGCTTCCTTCAAGGCCTTGATCGGCGCGTCGATTTGTCCGAGCTTGAACCATCTGACGCCGCCGGCCGCGGCCTCGAGCGCGGGATCAGTGACACCGGGGATCCCCAGCGCCACGACGGGAACGCCGCGCCGCCGCGCCTCTTCGGCCACGAGCAGCGGGAATCGGCCCGAACCCGCAACAAGTCCGAGCGGATCGATGGCGGTCAGGCCATAGCCTCCTCGATTTGCGTCGCGCCGACGGCGGGGCGCATCACTCCGCGTTTTCCTGCGGATTCGATAAAATCGATCCACTCTCGCACTTCCTTGCACGGAGATCCGGACTTAAGCTTGGCCACGTTTTCCTCCAGCGTGCCGCCCTGCAGGAAAAGGGTTTTATAGGCATCCTTGACCGCGTGCATCGCGTCGCGCGTGAAGCCGCCGCGCCGCATGCCGAGCATGTTCAGCCCGCGCAGTGAGGCGCGATCACCCTGCGTGGTCGCGAAAGGAAGTATGTCCTGGCCATTCATCGAGCCGCCGCCCAGCATCGCGTACCGTCCAATCCGGACGTATTGGTGGACCGCACAAATACCGCCCAGCACCGCGTAATCCCCGACGGAGACGTGGCCGGCCAGCGCTACGGAATTGACGAGGATCGCACCATTGCCGATCTCGCAATCGTGGGCGACGTGGCAATAGGCCATAAACAGGCATTCGGATCCGATGCGCGTGACCCCGCCGCCCTGAGAGGTTCCGCGGTTCAGCGTCACGCATTCGCGCACCACGTTTTTATCGCCCATGATCAAGCGGGTCTTCTCGCCGGCGTATTTGAGGTCTTGGGGTGCTGTTCCGACATAGCAGCCCGAGTGCAAAACGTTGTCAGCGCCCAAAGTCGCGTGTTCGACCACGACATGCGCACCAATCTTGGTGCGCGGCCCGATCACCGTATCCGGCCCGATGATCGCGTAAGGGCCGATGTCCGCGTCCGGGTCGACGGCGGCGGTTTTGTCGACGACGGCGGTGGGGTGAATGGCCATGGCATTATCCTTGGGCCTTGTCGACGAGCGCGAAAGTCATCGTGGCTTCGGACGTCAGCTTGCCATCGACGTAAGCCTCGCCGTGGAATTTTCCCGCGCGGCCCAAGCGCAGGATCTCAATATGATGCTTGAGGACGCAGCCGGGCGTCACCGGAGCGCGGAATTTGGCCTCGTCGATTCCCATGAAGAAGGCGATCTTGCCCTCGGAGCCGCCTTTCGACAGCAGCATTGCGCATGCGGTTTGGGCCATCGATTCGACGATCAGTACTCCAGGCATAATCGGCTGGCCTGGGAAGTGGCCCTCGAAGAAGTGCTCGTTGGCCGTCACCATCTTTGTGCCTACACAGTACTTGTCTTCCTGGATCACCTCGATCTTATCGATCAATAGAAATGGATATCGATGCGGGATAGCTTTTTTGATGGCCAAGATATCCAGAGAACGCACGGGTGTTGCGGAAAACGGCGACGGCGCTGCGGGTTCGGGACTCATTTGGCCTCCAAAACGCGGGTCTTCGTCTTCTTCCGGAGTTTTTTGGCGGCAGCGTCCAATTTTTTGGCGAACTCGATGTTGTGCGCGTGGCCTAGGCGCTCAGCTTCGATACGCATGTTGAACAAAGGCCGGCCTATCAGTGTCAGGTCCCCGATCAGGTCCAGCACTTTGTGGCGGACGAACTCGTCGGCATAGCGCAGCCCTTCCTCATTGGTGTGGAACTTATCCGAGCCGATCACGATCGCGTTCTCTAGGGACCCGCCTTGGGCCAAACCTTGCGATTTGAGGTACTGGACTTCGTGCTCGAAGCAGAACGTGCGCGCCCGCGCGACCTCGGCGAGATAGCTGTCGCGATTGATGGTCATTGACAGCGACATTTTCGGCATCATCGGATGATCGTGGATAAGTGTTGCGACGATTTCGAATTGGCGCGCGGGAACCGCGCGATACCGGGCCCCGTCCTTGCCTTCATAAGTGACTTCATGGGGAAGATATAGGTAACGCTTCGGGGCGTCCAAATCGACCAGACCCGCGCGGAGCAAGACCTCAATGAAGGGCAACGCCGACCCATCCATGATCGGCGGCTCGTTGGCGGTCGTCAAGATGTCGATGTTGTCGATGCCCAGCCCCGTGCACGCGGAGAGAACGTGTTCGACGGTGTGCACCCGTGCGTCGCCGAGGGCGAGATTGGTTCCCCGAACCGTCGTGACCACGAAACCCAGACGCGCCGGGATCATCGGAATTCCGGGCAGGTCGGAACGAAAGAAGCGGATGCCGGTATTCGCTGGGGCGGGACGGAACGTGATCTTGGACTTGTTGCCGGTGTGAAGGCCGATTCCTTCCAACTCAACTTCATGCTTGATCGTGGCTTGCAGGGGATTGTTAGTCATGGATTCTCCAAAATCAGGCGGCGGCGTCCGACTTGACCGAAAGGCCGAGCTTTTTTTCCAGTTCTTTGATGCGGTGGACCAGCTCCGGAAGTCGGCCGTAGAGGGCCTGCAGCTTAAACGCTTCCCGGTGCGGGCGTCCCGGCGATCCGAAAAGCGTCGTTTTGGGCGGAACATCGGACATAACGCCAGTTTGCGCGGCGATTACCGCCCCGTCTCCGACCGAGAGATGGCCGGCAAGTCCGGCTTGGCCCGCCAAAATCACGCTACGTCCGATCGTCGTCGAACCGGCGATGCCGACCTGGGACACGACGACACTGTTGCTTCCGATGCGGACATTGTGGGCTATTTGGACGAGATTGTCGATCTGGACACCCGGCTCGATCACAGTGGATCCGAGGGTGGCGCGATCGATCGTCACATTGGCGCCGATCTCGCAGTCCGAGCCGATCACGACGTTGCCGATCTGGGGGATTTTTGTGTGGCGGCCCGTTTTACGGTCCGTCGTGAAGCCGAACCCGTCGGCACCTACGACCGTTCCAGCATGAATGGTCACGCGGTCGCCGACCTCGCAGTCCTCGCGTAAGACGACTTGCGGATACAGCAGGCAGCCTTTACCTATCCTGACGTTCTCCCCGATATAACATTGGGGCATAATGGTCGAGCCGTCGCCAATGACCGCGCCCTTCTCGATGACCACGTAGTCCCCGACTGAAACATTGATTCCGAGTTTGGCCAGAGAGTGGACGGTGGACTTCAAGCTCACGACGCGCGCCGTCTTAGACCTGCGGGTGCGGTCGACGAGCCCGAGAAGAAGGGCGAAAGCGGCTTGGGGATCCGCGACGACAACTTTCGCGCGGGCCGCGCACGTCGCCTCTTGGGCGGCCGGCGGAACCAGCAGACATCCGGCGGGGGCCGCCTGGGCCGCCGCGACGTATTTCATGTTGTGGAATGAGGCGACGTCATTGGGTCCCGCCGTCGCGATTTCAGACACAGAGTCGACTTGATAATTGGTGTCGCCGAAAGCGTGGCCGCCGACGAGAACGGCGATTTCCGCGACGGTCAGGGGTTTCGGAAGGGATTTCACGGCGGCGTGGCCTCCTTTAAGTACTGGAGTACTTTTCCCGTGATGTCGACGGCGGGGTGTCCATACAAAATCGTCGTCTTATCGACGACAACGCTGACGCCTTCGCGGTGTGCGACCACGGTGATCGCGCGGTAAAGTCGAGCAAGAACTTGGTCTGTTTTGCGGTTTTCCACGTCGAGCAGGCCGTGGTCGGCCTCGTCATGCTCACGCGCGAGCTCAGCTTCCTTGCGCTGAATCTCTGCGTCCAAAGAGATGATTTGGCCGTCAAGCTCCAACAGGCGTTGAGCGTACGAGGCCACGGCGATAACGGCGACCGGAGACGGTGCTGTGACGACGGAAGCCGAGCTTGAAACGGCGGCAGGCACCGCCGACGAGACTTCCGTTATCGGTGTCGGAGCTACGCCTGTGGAGCCGGTGGGGGGGCCCGCTGGCGAGTTGTTGGACGCCGACATGCCTGGCAAAGAAATTCCCTTGGCCATGAGATCGGCCATTACCGCCGCGGTTGAAGCGGCGACCTGTGGGGCAGCCTGCGTCGCGGGCGCGGGAGGCGTCGGCGTTGCCGGAGCGGGCGTCGGCGCCGTGGAGGCGGCTAGGGCGTCCCTCTCGATGCGCCGCGCGGCGATAAGTTGACGAAGCCTAATCAGCTCGGCTTTGCTGAGGTTGACCCGTTCCTCGGCCTGCCGGACAAGCTCCTCAAAACCCGCCTTCGCGCGCTGGGCGTCGGGGCTATTGATGAACAGGCGCTGCATGTCGACGTAACCGACACTGCCGCGTTCGGCGCGGTTTTCTTCCAGGGAAAGCTCGATGGAAACAGCGGGAGCCGCCGAGAGCATCGCGAGAGCCAAAAGAGAAATTCGTTTCATTAAAATAGGGGCCCCAGACCGAAGTTGATTTGATAATTCTTTTGTCCCGACGGATGATTGAGCCCGTAGCCGTAATCGAGCCGAATCGGGAAGGCGGGAGTCACGAAACGCAGGCCGAAGCCGATGTCGGTCTTAAGATCGCGCACCTCGCTACTGACGCGTCCCGAAATGTCCCGTGCGTTGTTCCAGGAGCCGCCGCCATCTGCGAAAAGCACGAATTTGACGATGGTCTTGCGTTTTTCGCGCGCCAAGGGAAATCCGAATTCGACGTTCGCCACGCTGTAGATCGTTCCGCCGTTGGGCCAGCCCGCTTCACCAGAGGGCGAATAGCCGCGCAGCGAGTCCTGGCCGCCGATGTAAAATCGATCTTGGACGGCGACGGTCTTCGATTTCCCAAAGGGAGTAATATATGCCGCGCGGTGATAAAAAGAGAGCACGAACGGCCAATCGTCGACGGTAAAGATCGTGGCGTGGGCTTGGTTGGAGAGGGAGGGTTTGAAGTAGTGAATGTCTCCCATCAGCGGACCGCCCGAAAGTGTCGCTCCGATGGCATGGCGCTGCCCACGGGTCGGGTCCCAGATGCTGTCACGGGTGTCGCGGGCGAGTTCCGCGCCGAGCAGAGATTGGATGCTAGCGCCCTCCGTCAGCAGCCCGCCGAAGTCGTGATTGGGATCGATGTTGCCGATCGTCACGCGCTGCAGCGTGTAGGTGAAGTTGAGTTGGTAGCGGTCTTCCTGAAAGCGGGGCCCCAGGCGTATGGAGCCGCCGGTGCGTCGTTCCGTGTAGGCGGAGATATCACCTTGAAAGGGGTTGATGCGGCGCGTGTGGAAAACGTCGAAGCCGAGGCTGGTCGGATGGTCGCCGAGCCAAGGGGTGGTCCAGCTTGCAGAATAGTCCTGCACGCGTTTGCCGAACGACCATTGCAGGGATCCGCGCTGGGCCCGGCCGAACAAGTTTAGATGTTGAAGGGACATGGTGCCGATCAAGCCGTCGATCGACGAATACGCAGCGCCCGCGGTCAGCACGCCCGGTTTGCCTTCGGTCACATCGAAGGTGACGTCGACCTTATCGGGATCAACGGGGGAGGGTTGAAGGTCGACATCCACCCCATCCATGAATCCCAGGTTCATGATTTTCTCGCGGCTTTTACGCACGCGCGACGCCGAGAAGCGGTCTCCGGGCTTCACGACGACCTCGCGTTTGATCACGTAGGTTTTGGTCGCCTTATTGCCGTCCACGTCGACGTGGTCCAAGTAAGATACGGGACCCTCGACGATGTCGAACGATACGTCCATCTGGTCGGTTTTCGAATTGTAGGTCTTGGTCGGATTGACCCGGGTGCGCAGACGTCCCACGTCCGCGTACAGCTCTTGAACCCCGCGCATGGTGTCCTCGTATTTCTCTTGGTTGAAGATCTTTCCCTGCTTATAGTCGATGGTCTTTACGACTTCTGAGGCTTTGAAGACGATGTAGCCGTTAAAGGTCGTCGCCCCGAACCGGTAGGGCCTTCCCTCGGAGACTCCGACGGCAATCGAGATGCGGCTTTTGTCCGGACTCAGCGTCACGAGGGGGGTGCTCACGCGGACATCAAGATAACCGTTATTCTTGTACTCGGTCTCGATGGCCCGCAAGTCGTCGGCAAGCGAACTCTCCACGAAGACCTTTTTGCGTTTATTTTTCATCAGGCCCAGCAGTTTCCGGGATTTAAGCGCGTGGGTGCCGGAAATTTCGACCAGATCGATTTTCGAGCGAACCCCCTCGGTGACGTGAAAAGTCACGACGGCCTTGGCGGTGGCGCTGTCGATCGCCACGGATAACTCGACGGAGGCGTCGAGATAGCCCTTCTCCCGGTACTTGGCGTCGAGTTTTCGGACGTCTTCATCGAGCTTAAAGCGGTCGTAAGGATCAGACGTTTTTGCGGAGATTTCATCCGTCAAC
This sequence comes from Elusimicrobiota bacterium, assembly GCA_031423795.1. Taxonomy (GTDB): domain Bacteria; phylum Elusimicrobiota; class Elusimicrobia; order UBA1565; family UBA9628; genus GWA2-66-18. The sequence continues at coordinate 14,401 of JANPGH010000149.1, forward strand.
GTTCCCTTGGAAAGCGACAGCTTCTTCTTGGGGATGGTGTTTTCGAACTCGATTTTTTTGATGATCGCCTTTTCTTTCACCGTGAAGGTCAAGATCACCTGCCGATCGGTTCCGGCGATTTTCCGGAAATTGTCAGGCACGGGCTTGTCCATCAAGGTCAGTTCGGCGCCGACGCGCTCAAATTCGCCCAGCCCGAGCAGAGATTGTATATCTCGGTCCAGGTCGGGACGGTCGTAAAGGTCGCCCTTGCGGGCTTTTATTTGTCCACGAATGACCGACATTTTCACGTTTTTAAGGCCTTCCGCCTTAATCTCGCCGATTACCCAGGGGCGGGGAACGATCCCGGGTGCCAGGGACGGCTCCGCGGCCGGAGCCGTCGTCGTAGAAGAGCCGGGAGTTAGGCCCGGCAAAATGCCGCCCGTCGTCGGGGCGGAGGTTGAAACAGCGGACAAATCCAAAGCCGCAGCCGTTCCCGATGAGGGGTTTTGAGCTGAAGACAATGACGAAAGGGCCGCCGCGGCGAGAATGCTCATTAGGAGCCTATTCACCGGAAAAGCGAGTATAACAAAATGATCGGGGAGGGGGGAAACGAGGCGGGCCCCGAGAGGGGCCCGCCGTTCCTTAATAATCTAGACAACCGCCGATTGAGCTTTTCGGCCTTTATCGGGGGCTTTTGGCTAAGGATTTTTTCGTGGCGGCGGGTTTCGGGGCCTGTGCCGGTGAGACCGCCCCCTTTTCCGCGTCGTAATAATCCAGGCCGGAATGGTCGAGAACCTCTTCGCCCATCAGTACGCGCAGCGTGTTCTTCAGCTTCAGATGCTGGATGAACAGGTCATGCTCCGGCTTCAGGTCCGCGCGGCATTGCGGGCTTTTGAAGTAGAACGAAAGCCATTCTTGAATGCCTTTGAGCCCCGCTCGTTTGGCCAAATCCAGGAATAGGACCAGGTCGAGGACGATCGGCGCCGCTAAAATCGAGTCGCGGCAGAGAAAGTTGATCTTGATCTGCATCGGCATGTCCAGCCATCCTCGAATGTCGATATTATCCCACCCTTCCTTGGCGTCGCCTCGCGGGGGGTAATAGTCGATGCGAACCTTATGATGATAATTGCCGTATAGGTCCGGGTAGCTTTCGGGCTCCAGAATCGCGTCGAGCACGGACATTTTGCTCTTCTCCTTCGTTTTGAACGAGCCCGGATCGTCGAGAACTTCCCCGTCGCGATTGCCGAGGATGTTCGTCGAATACCAGCCCGCCAGTCCCAACATTCGGGCCTTCAGCATGGGCGCAATCGTCGTTTTCATCAGCGTCTGACCGGTCTTAAAGTCCTTGCCGCAGATCGGAGACCCGGTGAGCTCAGCCAGCTCAACGAGGGCGGGGACATCCACCGACAGGTTCGGAGCCCCGTTACCGTAGGCGATGCCCGACTTGATCGCTGCGTAGGCATAAATCATCGACGGCGGGATCGCGGGGTCACTGTCTTTGAGGCCCTGCTCCAGCGCCTCGACGTCCTCATGGCAAGCCGAGTGTTCGGGCAACCGTTCGGTGGAGCCGCACCAAAGCATTACCACGCGGTCGCAGCCGTTCTTTTTCTTGAAGGCCTCGATGTCGGCGATCACCTGCTGGGCCAAGTCCATCTTCGACTTGCCCTTCTTGGGACTTACGGCCTTGATGTTCTTGATGTAGGCGGGGTCATAGATGGGCGTCATTGGCTTGATCGCTGCGAGCTCCTTCTGAACCGGGGCAAGCTGGGCGGCGTCGAGCACGCCCGCTTTGGTCGCCGCTATGAACATGTCGTCGGGGAAAAAATCCCATCCGCCGAATACGAGCTGTTCAAGCGACGCCAGTGGAACGAAATCCTTGATCAGCGGTGCGCGGTTCTCGTAGCGCTTACCGAGCCGAATCGTCTGGAGTTGGGTCACGGAACCAACAGGTTTGCCGAGGCCTTTCTTGGCCAATTCAACGCCGGCAATAAAAGTGCTGGTGACGGCCCCCATTCCGGGAAGCAGTATGCCGAGCTTGCCCTTAGCGGGCGGGATACGGCTGCTGTGCTTGTTCGTTTTCATGGACTCTCCTACGCCTAAGATAAAGCATGATCGCAAAATAAACGAGGCCCCCGACGGCGGCGGCCCACAAAAATTGATAGACGAAATCGACGGCAGCCAAGACGATCAGCAAGTAGATGAAATCGCGCTGCGCGAGCGAATTCTCGAGTCGCGCGAGTTTCGAATCTAAAGTGTTGCCGGCGATGGCCTCGGTAACACCCGCTTCGGGCGCCATCGCCTTGTTGACTGCGCGGCGGCTAACACGGTGTTGCCAGGCCGTCGTGGCCGAGGCGATCACCCCGACGTCGGCTATGACGCCGAGGACCAAAGCTTGGGCGCCGGCCCCCGATTTCCAGAAGCCCAAGCCAAGACACGTGAAAAGTGCCAAGTGGACCAGGTTATCGCCCCAGAAATCGAGATCGGACCCGAACGTGCTTTCCTGAAATCGCACCCGCGCCAGTTCGCCGTCGCAGCCGTCAATCACCGAGTGCAGCCAGACCAATAGCGCAGCGACGACGTGAGAAGCGCGAGACGGCGCGAGGAAAAATGTCGTCCCAAAAAGACCGATTAGCGTGCTGACCACGGTCATCATGTTCGGAGTGATATTCGTCTCGACGATAAGGCGGGAGACAAACATCGAGATGTGGCGATCGAAGTGACGGGCCATGAACCCGTCCTGTGATTTTGGGCCCGTGGCCATTAGCCAGGAAATCGTCTGCGAATTAGGGAGCGGGAGCTCAAGACGGCAATAAGATGCAGCGGGCATTGGGGATTTAGCGCGCGAAGAGATCGCATCCTCGCGCGAGGGAACGACGGCCACGACGCTGACGCCCCGGTCGTCGTCGAAAGAAAGGGGCTTCTGGTGGCGCTGGCGCGCGATCTCGGAAAGCGTGGCCACACGGATAAAGTGGTCTGACGATACGCCGAGGTAAGGCGGCAGACAATCAGGAGGGGATTGCGGCCCGTTTTCCAGCCAATGCAGGGTGAGCCCCGGGGGGAGCCGTAGTGATATGAGCGCCGTCTCGCTGGGCCGGTGCGTCGCGATCCACACCGATTCGATCCCAGCCCGGGAGATGGTAAAAAGCTGGCGCTCGAGCACGCTCATACCGCCAACGTGTTCGAGGGTCAGGTGCGGATGGGGAACCCAAAGGATCGCGCGGTCGAGTTGGAATGGGACTGCGGCATTCTCAGACAAGCGCGACCCCCCGCGGGGAATATGCCGCACGGATGACGTCGAGGCAGAACCGAGCTTCGGACAGGTTCTCGCCGCGCCGAACTCCCGCGCATTCAGACTCGAACTGCGGCCACATCGCGATCAGCCACTCTGGATGGGCGGAACCGGCAGACAGTTTTTCGGGAAAACGAACAGTTTCATGCGTCTTTCCGATGCGAGTGGTGAGGAGGTCGTCGCTTAATTCCACGGAGCCGCTTTCTCCGATCACCAGCACAGAGTTCGACCGTTCGCAGGCCTTCCAGGACAAATAAATAAACCCAACAGCAACTTCGGCCGATAGTAGGACGGACGCCGTCTCTTCGATCCGCGCCTGCGGAAGGAGAATGGCGGACTCAAGCCGTGTCTGGGGACCGAGGATCTGCCGCATCAAGTAAAGGGAGTGCCAGCCGTGATCGACGAAAATTCCCCCGCCGGAGATTGCCGGGTCCTTGCGCCAGTCGCCGGGCAACGCGGAAACCGACGGCCGCGTGCGCAACACGCGCAGCTGCGCATGGCGAATGCGTCCGAGACGGCCGGACGCGGAGAGTTCGATGAGCCGCGATAGGGCCGGGGCGTGGCGCCAGTTATTGACCGAAAACACGCAACGCTTCCTCTCTTCTGCTTCGGCGGATATTTGATCAGCGGCCCGCAAGTCCAGCGTCAGCGGTTTTTCGCAGAGCACATGCCGTCCGGCGCGCAGCCCCGCCAGCACGGCGGGCGCATGGGTCGACGGCGGAGTGGTCACAATCACGGCGTCGATATCGGTTTCGGATGAAAGGAGCGTGGCATGATCCGAGTACACGCGCGATTGCGGGCGAAGCCGTTGCGCGGCCTCGCGACGGGGAGCGGATATTTCGGCAATCGCCTCAATCGAGACGCCGAGAGCGTCCAGCGCGGGGAGGTAGGCATTCTCCGCGATCGCGCCGAATCCCACGAGTCCGACGCGACAAATTTGCGTCAAAGACCGTGCCGCCGGCGTACGACGTCGAGAGATTCCCCAAGAATATCAAGTCCGCGCAACGCGTCATCTTCCGAGATCACGAGGGGTGGATTGATGCGCAGCGACGGATTATAAGCCATCGTCAGGACTCCGCGCTTGAGGCCTTCCTCGAATATCTCGCGACAGAGGGCCTTGTCTAAGATCTGGCCGTCTTTCGGGTTGACCAAGTCAACGCCCATCATTAGGCCGCGACCGCGCACTGCGCCAACCAGCGGGGAGACATTTTGCAACGCCTCAAGCTTCTGCAGCATTGCGGCGCCGACACGGGCGGAATTGTCGACGAGTTTTTCTCGCAAGATCGCCTGCAGGGTGGCGTCGCAAGCGGCGCTGGCCAGCGGGTTGCCGCCGTAACTCGATGAGGATCCGGACGGATTAGCCCAAGGTTTCGCGCTGGCAATTTCCGTAGTCGTGACGACGCCCGACACGGGGAAGCCACCCCCGAAACCCTTGCCAATCGTCATCATGTCCGGAATGACGCCTTCGTGATCGCAGCCGAACATTTTTCCAGTACGCCCAAAACCGGTGATCATTTCGTCGGAGATGAAGATCGCGCCGATCTCGCGCGCGATCTCACGCACGCCCTTGAAGAACCCGGCCGGCGGGATCACGTTCCCATTCGTCCCTTGGATGGGCTCGAGAATGATCGCGGCGACCGAGCTTGTAGTTTCGCGTTTGATCTTCTCACGCAGGAAATCCAGGCAGTGGGCCGCGCAATCGTGCGACCCGACAGTGCCGAGCGGGCAGCGGCGGCTGTCGGGATAGGGCGAAAGGTGGAGGCCTGGGGCCATCGCGCCGTAATTATTCTTGAAGCCGTCGTTGAGAAGCCCCATTACTCCCAGGGTCTTGCCGTGAAAACCGCCCCAGAATCCGATTATCTCGAACTTGCCGGTTTTAGATTTAGACAGGCGCAGCGCAGCCTCAACCGCTTCGGCGCCCGAGCTGTAGAGCTGGCACCGGGTCAGGCCTTTCGGCGTGACGGTCGAAAGCGTCTTGAGGAAATTTAGCCGATGCGCGGAAGTAAATGATCCGACCGCCGTTTTGGCCGCTTGCTCGCCGACGGCTTTGGCCCATGCGGGGTGTCCGTAGCCCAGCGACGCGACGCCGATTCCTGCGACCAGGTCCAAATATTCTCTTCCGTCCACATCGCGCAACGTCGCACCCTGCCCACCATCGATCGCGAGCTGGGCATAAAGGGCGATCGTCTGCAGTCCGGGAGCGATAAATTGCTGCTCCTCGTCGAATAGGGCCTTCGATTTAGTTCCCGCCGAATACCGAGATTCAGAGAGTGGAGTGGTGGGCATTATTATTTTTTCCTTGCGGCCGTCTGGCGCAGACGCATCCGCAGGCGGCGCGCGATCTGCACGGAGGCTTCGGCGCGGACGCGCGCGAAGCTCGGCCATGAGTTGATGTCGATGATGAAAATAATCCCGTCGGCGGTCACGATCGCGTCGCCGCCGAATACCTCGACGCGTACCGCCTGGGCGGCGAGCTCCGCTTGCGCGGCCAGGTCTTCGATCTCGAAGGGAAGGCGCCGAGCCGTGGAGGGGTCGTGATAAAACCAAGTAAACCATTGTCCGGGCCCGACGCCGTAGAACTTGATCAGGTCGCCGTCCACGTGCCGCTGGATGATCATGTCCTTGATCTCGCGGCTCTCGAATTGTTGCCGGATGCCTTCAACCTCCGACCAGTTGCGCGCGAAAAGGACGTCGAAGGGGCCGGTATTATGAACGTCGCCGCGCTTGACCCAGTAGCCGTCTGGCGCGTCGTATGCGGGGGCGGCCTGGTTGGCCTGCGCCGTCGTACGGCGGACTTCCGTATCTGGATAGCTCAGCCCCTTCGTGGCGATAAACGAAGATAGCATCCGGGTTCGATAGCAGCCGAGCACGGAATCCGCGGGATTGACGAACACGGCTTCGGACGCGGACTCCAATTTCTTGAGCCGCAACAGGCGCGGATATGTCTCGCACATCGGCACGATGACCGAAAAGTCAGAGACGTCGGCGTTATCGAATTCCTCGGGCGTCATCAACGTCGTCTCAGTTTTCAGGATCGACAACTGATCCATCACGGCCTTTAAAATAAGAGCGTCGTCCGATTCGCGGTTCGGGGAATTTTGGAGTTCACGAAAAATACCGAGGGCTTTCATATTATTTAATGACAACTCCTATCGACGCCAAATGTGCCTGCGCGGCGTCGACATCCTCCGGCCGGTCGATGTCGAGTGTTTTGGAAAGCGTCGTTCCGACGACTGGAGCGCCTGAGGCGATGAGCGTCCGCCAGAAATCGCGCAGGCGGGGATGGGACGACGGTTCCGGTAGCGCCCGCGCCGCGTCGCGGGTCATGTAGTACAAGCCACAGGTCACCTGACGGCGCTCACGCGCGTCGTCACCGACGGCGGTCACCATACCCCCATTCACATCGGCCCAGAGGGGATTTTCATCGTCGACAAACTCGGTCAATGCCAGGCCGGCGATCGCGTCGGCACGCCGGCACGCGTCCCAAAACCCTGCGATGTCGTCGGGCGCAATGATTGCGTCGACCGTGCTAATTATGAATCCATCCGTTTGCGCGGCGAGGTGCCGAGACACCAGACGGAAACTCTCGTAAGAAGACGCGGTGTCGGCCGTCAAAAAATCAAAGCGAAATGTTGGGAACGCGCCGGACAGGCTGGGGGGCACGCCGGCGCCGCGACTGTTGGTCAGGACCGTCAAGTCCGTCGCTCCGGCCGACCTTAGGGAGTCGACGATCCAATGGGAAAGCGGCCGGCCGCCGACCGGGAATAGCGGCTTGATCGTTTTCGGGTCGCGGACGGCAAGACGGGAGCCTTCGCCCGCAGCGATGATTCCGGCAGAGAATTTCACTTGAGTATGCTCTCCAGCTCAAGAACGGACCGTATGGTCCAGTCCTGGCCCGCCTCGGGAGGCCGGGGGTTTGCGCACACCAAGGCCTTCTTCATGCCGGCAGCGGAGGCACCCTTGATGTCGCGCGGCACCGAATCGCCCACCATCACGCAGTCCTGCGGGGCGCTGCCCAGCGCGCGGGACGCGTGGAGAAATATTTCCGGGTCCGGCTTCAATACGCCCAGCATGCCTGAATCGGCGACGACGGAAAAAAGGTCGTGCAGGCCGTCGGCGCGCAAAATCCCATCGAGATTTCCATAAAAATTCGATACGATCCCGAGTCGAAAAGAGCGCGATAGGCGCTCGAGGACGGGCCGGATTCGCTCAAACTGTTCACGGCTTTCCGAGGAGAACCGGGCCGCGATCTTCTCGGTTAGCCCGACTTGAGAGGGCGAAATCACTTCTAAAACCCCGCGAACTTGCAGTTGGACGGTCCTTTCGAGGTCCAGGCCTTCGAGGGCGAATTTGGCGGCCAAGCCGTCGTCGGAGTCATAGAAGGCCCGATCGAACCGCTCCCGAGAAACGTCAACCCCGGTTTCCTTATATATGGGATAAAAACGCTCGATCCAGGTGGAACCGTCGGAATCGAGGGTTCCCCCGTAATCGAAGAGGACCGACCTCATGAGACGAGTATACAAAATTCGTCGAGGGGAGAGGACAACCCTCCGCGTCATAAGCGATTAGACATTGACAGGCTGGTTCTGACCTGCTATGAAGCTAGTGGTTTACGGGATCCGGGGTATTATTAATTCTTTATGGCAGCCCTGACGAATCGGTAGTTTTTCGCACCTTCCTACCGACGTAGCCAGCCCCGCGAAGTGGTTATGACTTTTCGCAAGACCCTTTTTTGCTTTTAATTATAATGCATATAGTATATTATATGCATTATGACAAAACAT
>JANPGH010000150.1:0-3174 GCA_031423795.1 Elusimicrobiota bacterium
TGAACCTGCTCCACAACCTATTTTTGAGTTCGGGATTCCGTTTGAATGACTCAATTCCATTTGATCGGGATTGAGGCCCCTTTTTCTCGACGAGCGTGTCAGCTAATCCGAGAAGTTCCAATTTTTTTAATTAATAGGGCGACTCTTGATCTGCCCATCAGGGTCCAATATGATACATCTATGAACTTCTTTAAAGGGGAAAGGTCGCTCACATGAAATTTTTATTCGTCTGCACCGGCAACATCTGTCGGAGTTTCTTTGCGGAAATGCTGGCGCGCCGCCTCGCTGAACAGACCGGGCTCTCGGTCGAAACGCGCTCGTGCGGTATCGCCGCCGAATACCACTATAGCGTTCCCTTAGAGATTTGGCGCTGTCTGGAGGAACGCGGCATCACGCGCGCGCCGCACACGGCCCAACTGGTTAGCAGACCGCTGTTACAGTGGGCCGATGAAGTTCTCGTCATGACGCAAACGCACAAGGCTGTCGTAGACGACTCATTCCCGGAGTATCGGCGCAAGGTATTCATCCTGCGCGAACGCGTGGGACTGCTTGGGGAAGTGATCGACCCATTCGGTCAATCCTGGGCGGCCTACGACCGATGCGCCAAATCTATAGAGGAAGCACTTCGACTGCTGTTGTCGCCTGCTCCGCGCTAGAAGCGAACGCCAAGTCCCGCCTCGGCTCCCGATTGGCCGTGGGCGAGGTTATAGGCAAGGCTCACATAGGTGAATTGAAAGGGTTTGAGGCGCACGCCCGCGGTGAACCGGCTTTCGAGGGTGGTGACGTCGCGTCCGTTCAGCGTCGGATCCAGCAGCGACGAACGCACGACGAGCCGCGTGCGATCAAACCCTCCGCCGATGAAGGGCATGAAATCGGCGGTCCCCGCCGAGGCCACGAGATCCGCCCCGAAATGACTCGCGGAAAATGCCTGATGGACGATCGAATGGCCGACTCCGGTCACAAGAATTTGAGGTGTCCAGGGCTTGTCTGACGGAGAGTAGAGGCCATAGCGCAGCCCGCCTCCGGCGACAGTCAAGCCTTGGTAGGAAATGCCCCGAATGAAGCCGTCGATCTTAAAGGCCTGACCTATCTCCGCTTGTACCCACGGCAAGCCGAATGAACGCACGCCGTTGGCGCGCATGATATTGTTTCCTTTCGACGGATAGAATTGCATCGCGTAACGCACACCCACGTCGAACCCGGAAAATCCCAAGGAACGGCCACTGTGGAACGTCGCTGCACCCAGCATGCCGCCCAAGTCTCGCGTGAACGGCTTGAGCGAAGCGGCGTCTGCATATTGCGGGAAGCCGGCATACGGATCGACTAGCGCAAAACTGGGAACGGCAATTGCGGCAAGAAGGACGGCGCAAACAAAAGCTTTCATTGTCTATCCATGATGCAAGATATCATAAGCGAACCTCAACCCATACATGGTGAGATCCGGGAAAAAACGCACGCCGGGCAAATCCGCGAGAAAGAGCCGCGCCGCGCCGCCGGTGACCACGACTACGGGTCTGCCACCCATCTCCGCCATCGTCCGACGCAACACTTCGCGAATCATCCCCAAATAACCGTAATACAGCCCGACCTCTAAACTTTCGACGGTCGCCTTACCTATGGCGCGCCGCGGCTTTCGGACTTTCACCAACGGCAGTTTCGCCGTAAAATGATGCAGGGCCTGCGCCGTGGTCTTAGGGCCCAGCAGGATTGCACCGCCGATGAAATCGCCCTGGACGTCTATGCAATCGAAAGTGGTCGCTGATCCAAAATCGATACCGATGGCTGGTCCTCCGACCATTTTTTTGAGGGCCAGCGCGTTCAAATACCGATCGGTTCCGATTTGGGCGGGAATGCGAACCCGAAGCCGCAGACCGAGCTTCGAACGCGCGTTAACATCCAGGACGTTGATTCCGAAAGCGGCTTTGGTCGCGCGGCGCAGTGTCCGGTCGAAAGCCGGCACGACAGAACCGGCGATGACCGCTGTCGGCGTCGTCGGCAGTCCGCTCGAAAAACTCCTCAGCGCCCGCGCGTACCATTCGCTCGGGCGCTTAAGATCGGTCACGATGCGGCATTGGCGAACGAGGCGCCCTCCGGCGAATGCGCCGATCTTCAGGTTTGAATTGCCGACGTCGACGGCGAGCAGCAAACTTATTTCAAGGCTCCGACCAGCTCCTTGACGGCACCCGCCGACTTGTGCAGTGCGGCGCGCTCCTCGGCTGAGAGGTTCACCTGGATGATCGCTTCGATGCCGTTTGTTCCCAACTTGCACGGCACTCCGACGAACACGCCGTCGACGCCATACTCCCCTTCCAAAAGGGCGGCGCAGGGCAGGATTTTTTTCTTGTTCTTTAGTATCGCTTCGACCATTTCGGCCGCCGATGCCGACGGCGCGTAATAGGCGCTGCCGGTCTTCAAGAGCTTGACGATCTCGGCTCCGCCGTCGCGCGTGCGCTGATTGATCGCCTCGATCTTCTCCTTGGAGAGGAGCTCAGTGATCGCGATGCCATTAACCGTCGAGAAGCGCGGCAGGGGCACCATGGTGTCGCCATGGCCACCCAAAACCATCGCGTGGACGTTTTCCATTGACACATCCAACGCCTCGGCGATGAACCAGCGCATCCGCGCGCTGTCGAGGATTCCGGCCATGCCGATGACCCGCTGCTTGGGGAATTTCGACGCCTTCAAAGCGACTTGGCACATCGCGTCCAATGGATTTGAAACGATGATCAAGATGGAGTTTGGCGAGAATTTCACTACGCTCTCCGTCACGGACGCGACAATTTTAGCGTTTGTGTTCAGCAAGTCGTCGCGGCTCATCCCCGGCTTGCGCGGAATTCCTGCAGTGATGACGACGATGTCGGACCCGGCAGTCGGCTCATACGTCGTCGTTCCGGTGACTTTCGTGTCATAGCCGTAAATAGGTCCCGCTTCCATGATATCTAGGGCCTTGCCCGCGGGCATCCCTTCTGTCGCCGGAATATCGACGACAACCACCTCATCGGCGACCTCCATTTCCGCCAGACGCTGCACTAGAGTAGCACCCACGAATCCCGCCCCGACGACCGTCACTTTTTTTCGCGCCATAATTCCTCCTTTGTTAGGGGTCAGGCTTGCAGTTATTGAAGTTAACTCAAAACTTGCCGAACAATAACTTCAATAACTGCAAGCCTGACC
>JANPGH010000151.1:0-8898 GCA_031423795.1 Elusimicrobiota bacterium
GGACATGGCAGTAATGGCGAGCATCGAGGCGATTGCCGACGAGAAGTGGCAGCTGGTGATCCGAGGCGAGGAAAGTTTCCTCTTGGCAGAGACGGTTCACGTCATAGGGCATAAGTCCAAGCACGAACGTCTGCCTGCCTTCCGGCTGATCGTGACCAAGAAACTCAGCGGGCAGTTGGAGCTGTTCAAGAATCCGATTAAGTATCGAGCTATCATCGCCGAATTGCCTGAGACGATGAGCGCGCTGGAAGTGCTTGACCATCATAACGATCGCGGACGAATGGAGAAGGCGATCGGCGAACTTAAAGACGGCTTCGGCCTGGATCGTCTTCCTTGCGGTCAATTGATGGCCAACGCGGCGTTCTTGCAGGTTTGCCTGATCGCCTACAACTTAGTGGCGACGTTCAAAAATGTCGCGCTACCCAAGGGCTGGGAGAAGTTCGAGATCAAGAATTTACGCTTCCGCTTGCTTTGCCGTGCGGCCAAGCTCGTCAGCCACGCGGGATATCTGGTCACTAAGCTGCAGGATTTCGCCTTCTTCGAAGTATTTGAGGCTGCCCGCTGGGCCGTCATGATCCCGGCTATCGCTACAGCCTGGGGATAACTCAGTCCAACGCATTTCCCACTTGTGAATACTGGGGACAATTCGTCCGGATTGCCCTGCGCGTTGAATCGTGAGCCGGTCGTATCGTCTGGAGGGGCGTCGAAGGCCCCGCCTTACGCTTTGACGGCGGGGCTTGAGCCGAGCGCGAGTCAATCTCGCGCGTCCCCGACAGATGATGCGGCCGGCTCACGGCCCGATCAAGGGCTTATCTGAGGATTGGTATTTGATCTTAGTATTTATCCCGTCGGCGATTTTCTATGATTGTCACGCGTGAATCCTTTTCGCCTCCTTAAAGATATTCTTCTCGCCCTCCACGGCGGCACGCAGCCTCGTCATTTAGCCGCGAGTTTCGCCCTCGGCGCCGCCTTCGGATTGGTCCCGAAGGAAAATCTCTTTGCCGCAGCGTTTTTCCTGCTTTTTTTCCTCCTTAACGTGCATAAGGGCATGGCCATCTTGACTTCCGGCCTTTTCACCGGCGTCGGATACGCGATCGACGGCGTCTCGCACCGAATCGGGCTGGCGCTATTGCGCGCGGACGCGCTGCACGGGTTGTGGACGACCCTTTATGATCTGCCGATAGTCCCGCTGACGCGCTTCAACAACACCGTGGTCCTCGGCAACGTAGTTTTAGGCGCGCTTCTCTACGCTCCTTTATATTTTGGTTTTCTGAAAGTCTTTGCGTTATACGATGCGCACGTCCGGCTGCACGTCGAGGCTATTCCCGTGATCAAGGCGTTCAAGGGCTTCGACCTATTCGAAAAGTATAAGAGATGGCTCGAGTGACCTGGATCAATAGGAAAAACCTGTCACGGCTCGTCGGCGCCATCGTCGTCATGTGGCTTTTGGTCTTCTTTGCGTTTGACCCGGTTCTAAAATACGCCCTTACAAGAGCCGGCGCGAAGGCTGCCGGGGCCAAGGTCGATATCGCCTCAGTGAAGTCCCGGTGGCTGCGCGGCCGCCTGGACGTAAGCGGCCTTGCCGTCGCCGACAAAAACTCTCTGATGAAGAATATCGTCGAATCGTCGCGGCTCGGCTTTACACTCGACGTCGGCGCCGCGTTGCGCGGCAAAGCCGTAATCCGGGAGGCGTCGATCGAGGGCCTGCGTTTCGGCACCCCTCGCAAAACCAACGGCGCCCTTCCTCACCCCCCGCCGCCCTCACCGATCGAGGCGGCTGTGCGCGAAAAACTGGGCGACGCCGGAGCCGCCGTGGTCGGCGGGACTCCGGACGTCAAGGCCAACGCGGTCGCGGCGGTCGATAGCGCCAAACTCCAAAGCCTTAAGAAGCTAGACGAGGCAAAGGCCAAGGCACGCGAAATCGAGGAGCGCTGGAAAGCCAAACAAGCCGAGGCGGCCCAGATTGCCAAAGACGCCCAACAGATCAGCGACGATGTGAAGTCGTTGGGCCGCGGTAACTTGCTGCAAAACGCCCAGAAAATCTCGCAGACTCAGAAAAAAATCAAAGAGCTGATTGGCCGTGTCGACGCCCAGCGCGACCAGGCCAAGAAGGATCTCGCCCAGATCGAGGGGTTGTACGCGCAGGCCGAGGACTTGCGCCGCAAGGACGTCCACGACTTACTTTCGGCAGCCGGCATGCCCTCCTTCGACACGCAAGATCTGGCCAAGCGCTTATTGGGCGCACACGTCGCCGCTCGATTGGGCACAACGCTCCATTGGATGAAGTGGGCGCGCGAGAAAGCCGAGGCGCGCAAAAAAACCGCCGCCGGCTCCCCGCCGCCGCCACCCCGCCGCAAGGGCGTCACCATTGAATTTCCCCGCGCGCATTCGTATCCTCAGTTCCTGCTTGAGAACGCGAAGCTCGCCGGCACACTCGATGGGCTCTACCGGGGCCGGGCTCTTGACGTCACGGGCGTGTTGAGCGGAGTGACGTCGAACCCCGTTTTATATGGGAAACCCGCGACACTGACACTCTCCGGAAAGGCAGCAAGCGGCGAAGCGGTCAACCTCGCGGCAGAAATCCAGCAGCAACAGGATCCCGTCGGGATCGTCTTGCGTTTTGAAGGAGCGGGATTTCCGCTGGCCGGTGCGTCCTTAGGCGACGGTCAGGTCGGCGGCGCCCTTTCTGACGGTCAGGCCCGGGTCAGCGGCGAAATTCGCTCCGTCGGCGACGAATGGAAAGGCGAGATCGCCGTCATCGCTACCGACGTGAAGCTCCAGCCGAAAGTCGCGCTTGCCGGCCTCGCTGGTCAGGCAGTTTCGGACGCACTACGGTCGATCGATGGATTCCAAGCCCGGATCGGCCTGGCCGGCACTGAAGAGAACCTCAAACTGGCATTCTCGTCGAACATCGGTGAGATCCTCGCCGGGGCGATGCGCAAAGCTTTCTCGGGCCAAATCGAATCCCAACGCAAGCGTGTCGAAGCCAAAATCGCCGAGCTCTACGGCCCCCAGTTGAGAGACGCGCGGGGTGCTACAAACGGCCTTGCCGCGAAGCTCCTCGGTCCGTGGGACAACCAACGCGCCGACCTTGACCGCCAACTGCAAGACACGTTGAAGAAATCAATTGGCGGCGCGCCGAATTTTAAGAAGCTCTTTAAGTAACCTAGGCGTATCTGCCCGATCAGCGTTTGGAGCCGGCGAAGTTATACACCGGCCCCGATCCCGCGCTCATGATATCGGCCCGCGACGTGGCGCCGTAATGGACGTAACTAGCGCGGGAAGACCGCGCTGAGGGTGGGGCCGCCGACGCAATGTCGGCCGCGCCTTGAGGAGCCGCCGCCGGCTGCGGGCCAGCGACAACGTCACTCACGCTCGCCGACGCATTACTGCGCTGGGTCGCGGGGCCTTTGATATTAAACAGCGCGAGCGTGCCCCCAATATGACGTATCCAAAAAGATGCTATCTGCGTGTTGCGCACTGGGGCGGCTTGCGTCGTGCTGCGGACGGGCGCCGCCGACGGCTGCGGCGCAACGGCCGCAGTGGCGGCCGGCAGCTGCACATCGAGCTTGAACGTCATCAGTTGATTTCCTGTAGCATCGGGCGCGTCCTGACGAACGAACCGCGGTCCTTGCGCTTCCCATTCGTCATGGTTCCTGATAAGCTCGAGGAGCCGCCCGCTGCTGCTGGCGTTGAGCAAAAACGCCGCCGCGACGGCCCCGGCAATGATAAACGAAACCGTCATCTTCCGGAAGTGATCGGAAGGCGCCATCCGATTGTCGCTCATAGATTCAGAATAACCCCGCGGCGTTGACGGCGCAAGACCCGCGAGGCGAATTTTACCGAATCCTTAACTTCCCAAACCCCTCGGGGCGGGCGCTGTTATCAACCGGGACCGATCCACATCGCCGCGGGAACGACATTAGCGATAGCCCAGGACATAGGACCGTTATCCGGCGCGTGCAAACCTGTTTTGGGATCGCTGAGCGCCCCCGCCCGCCTTTCGAACATGAACACATGCTCGCGCTGACTTCTCTCGATGAACGCGGGCTCCCCTTCGTCGCGGCGCTCGTACCGATCGGCTTCCCAGCGCACACGTACGTGGACGCGATCCTTGCCCACGCTTTTTTCGCATGCCGCAACGATAACGGAGCCGACGACGACTTCCTGTTCGAAATCGAGTCCTCCGCGCCTGCGCGCGTCCAGCCACTGCCAAAAGGCCACGGTTGCGCGATCCTCCAATGTCTCTAAACTAAGCCCCGGGTCCGCGGCGCTGAGCGCCGGCCAGCCCGGGATGTCTCGATCCCGCCCGAAAAATTTCCATCCGTTCGACGGGGTGATTTCGACGAGAACCCAATCGTACTCGCCCGAGTTGATCCTGGCCTTGCAGGCCACGCATTGTGCCGCGTCGACGATCGACAAGGGAGCGCCACAGCTCGGGCAATTCCCCTCGATAAAGCCTGGGCTTTTGCGCGTTTTGACGCCAGGCCGGCGCAGGAATGTCCAGACCTCGGTAAAAAATGTGGGAGTGCTTGAGACGACTTTGTTGATCCTGAGGGCCACCGATTCGTTGATGGCGGAGGCCGTGAAGCTCACGAAAACCGCGTCATAATGTTGACCCCGCCGATAGCGTAGGACTTTCGCATCGCGAATCTCCACCGACGCCATGCGGTCGAGTCTTTCACGCTGTCCGTATTCCGTGATTTGGCGACTGAAGCGCTCAAACACACCGTCGGAAATAAACGCTCGGGCTCGACGCATATCCTGGCGGCTCCACGCGTCATGAATCGCGAGGAAAGCACCCGACGCGCGTTTGACGAAAGCCGCCTCGTCGTAGCCGGAGTCCGCGATGCGGATTTTTGAAATGTCTTTGAGTCGGTCCGCCGAGGACTCAGAGGACAAGCGAGTGGAGGTGATCCGGCCGCCGCGCGCGAACATCGATCCTTGCCGCGCCAGAATCACCCGGTAAATAAAATAAAGGCAGGCCGACGCGGCGAGCAGCGTGAAAATCGGGTGGTGAATCGCCAGCCAAACCACAAGCCTGCCGAGGGCGCTGCCCTTCGAGGCGGAGCCGCCCAATCCGGGCGAGGGCGAAAATCCGTCCCCCCCGGCGAAATGGCCGCCGTTTGCGCCTTCCGCCCGGACGAAAGCATCCCCCGTGAAGATCAGCCCAACGATATATCCGCCCAAGCGTCCCATCGGACGAAGTTTAACCCCCGATTCGAGGCGCGTCAACATCGGGATGGTTACGAAATCGTCGAGAAAATAAACCTCGTCCGCACGGAACTCGCAGGCTAAGTCGACGGGAATTCGTTGGGAAAGGCGCGCCGGCCGACGGGATCCAGAGTCAAATTCCAGGTCCGAACGACCGCGTCCCGGGCCAGCTCTGCATATAAATGCGGGAAAAGCCCACGACTTGACTGCTCCCAGATCGGGGCATGGGAAAGGCGCTGCGGATCGACCTCGACCACGGCGATCGTCCGCTCTGCCGGAAAATATTTCTCGGCGGTCTGACGGACTTGCGCAGCCGTTGAAAAATGAATGAAACCGTCGCTCTTGTCGAGGGCGGAACCGCGGAAAACGCCGTCGCGCTGGAAATCCGCCCATTCAGCTTCGCGCAGAATTTTATAGATCACGCGCGTCTGACATGATCCCGGAAATGAACCACACCCGACCGCGGTGAATGGTCAGGATTGCGCGGCCGGCGGCATGATTGCCCAGGCCCCGGCTGCCCCGAGTCAACGTTGCCCGCCGAAGGCCATATCGGGCCCCGGTCAGTGTCACGGCCGCGCGCGGGGCGGCGAGCAATGAGAAGCGTTCAATTTTTCGCAAGCTCAGCGGGTAACGTCCGGGACCAAGTAGCCGCGCGAATCCGCCGCCGACGATGATCAGCTCTGGACCGCGACGCATTTCAAGGGCCGCGAGGTTGACCAGTTCATGATCGAGACCGCCGCCCAACGCGCCCGCGATCCAAACCTTCCGCGCGCCCAAGGCCGCGATATGATCGAGGGCCTTATCGAGATCGGAACGAGCTTCATCAAGGTCGTTTATGAAGGACACTCGATTCCATCGTCGCGGAAGCGACGATGGAATCGAGTCCATGTCGCCAACGATGGCATCGGGAATGAGCTTCAGAGCAACGGCGTGGCGGGCGCCGCCGTCGGCGCAAACGACAGCATCGCAGCGGCGAGCGAGGATTTTCACGTCGCGGGGATCGCGTAATTCCCCGTTGAGCAGGAGGAGCACGGTCCCTCCCGTTTTCATCGTCCGTGGCCCTCGGGCTCGACTTGTAAGGTGACGTGCGTCAATCCAAAGCGCTCGGAAAGAAGGTCCCGCCCGGCTTTGAGAATGTCCGCCTGACCTTCAAGATTATCGACGACGAGATGGCCGCTCATCGTCTCTTGTCCCTGCGTCACCGACCACAGATGGAGATCGTGCACCTCTTTAACGCCATCAAGCCCGGCGAGTGCGGCGCGGATTTCTTCTAAATCAAGATGAGGCGGGGCGCCTTCGAGCAAAATATGAATAGAATCGCGCAAAAGCCAACCGGCGGTGGCCACAATCCCGACGCAAATCAACGCGCTGACGATGGCGTCTACCGCGTACCACCGCAAGCTAAGGATAACGAGTGCTGCGAGTATTGCGCCAACCGAACCCGCCGCGTCAGAAAGCACATGCAGCAGGGCTGCTCGCAGGTTGATATTGCCTCGGGTTTGCCCCCAAAGGAAGGCGGCCGAACCCAGGTTCGCGCATAACCCGATCACGGCGACGGCCAGCATCGGAACACCGGCGATCGGCGTCGGAAACGACCATCGCGCCCACGCCTCTCGCAAGATGAACCCGGTCGCGACCATTAGCCCGATGGCGTTGCCAAGCGCCGCCAGAACCTCGACCCGACGATAGCCGAATGTTCGCTTTTGATCCGCCGGCATATTCGCGACCATCGCCGCAAAAAGACTAAGGCCAAGTCCCAGGACGTCCACGGCCATATGCGTCGCGTCTGCGATCAACGCCAGGCTGCCGGTCCACCAACCGCCCACCACCTCAATAAAAAAAATGGCAGACGTCAGCGCGATCGCCCCGCTCAAACGTCCGATGCTGCGGTCGCGGCCGTGATCGCCGCTCATTTCACAGGGACTGATTTGGCCTTTTGCCGCGCGATTTCATAAAGCAAGGCGGTCGCTGCGCATGACGCGTTCAAGGAACCCACGCCGTGGGCGACTTGAGGTATGCGTAAAAGCTCTTCGCAGGAGGCGCGCACCAGAGGGCGCAGGCCATAGCCCTCAGAACCGATCACCAGCACGCACGGCGTATTCAGCGTTGCGTCCCATACGACCTTACCGGCCGCATCGGCGCCATAAACCCAGAAACCGTTTTCCTTGCATAACGCGAGCGTTTGGGCCAAATTGACGACGCGATGCACCGGGATCTTCAGCACTGCTCCCGCCGAAGATTGCACGGCCGCCTGGGTCACCGGGGACGATCGTCGCTCCGGAGCCACCAGGCAGCGCGCACCAAGTTGCAGCGCTGAACGCGCGATCGCCCCGAGGTTATGAGGATCTTGTATTTGATCAAGGGCCACGATCACCAGGCCCTTCTTGCGTTCCTCATCGAGGGAGCGGATCCACTCGGCAAAGGTCTCCATCGGATCGAACACCACGCGCAGCGCGATGCCTTGATGTTTGCCTCCGCTCAGCGCGCGGTCAAGTTCCGGGCGCGCCATGTACTGGACGTCGACCCCCAAATCCTTGGCACGCGTGACGATTTCACCGATCGCCTCGTTTTGGAGTTGGTGCTCTATCCAAAGAGTGCGGCAGTCGTAGGGAGTGGCGACCAGTGCTGCGGCTACTGCCTCAAAACCACCGACCCAGCGCGTCTCGGCGTTAGTCGGGCGCGCCGGCTCGACCGGCTTGCTCATGTGCGGGCGGGAACGGTCGTGGCGCTCATGCTCCCGCCGCGGCCCTTTTCCTTTTTGATCGCGATCCTTGCGCGGCCCGCCGTGACGCTTCTTGAAATCTCGGCTCATCGTTTAACCGCCTTGGCTCCGTATTTGCCGTCCTTGACCAACCAGCCGAGCGCTTCGATTGCGTGACGTAAGCGGTCGGACTCGGCGAAATCTTTTGCGGCGCGTGCCGCGGCGCGCTTAAGCATCAGCGCGGTGACGTCGGCGGGGATGTCGACGGACTCTTCGGCGCGGAACAGTCCGAGGGCGAAGACTTTTTCCGCCTCCTCGAGAAACGCGCGCTTCGCGCCCTGAGAAATATCGGACTTTAGTGCGTCCCAAACGACGGCCAGCGCAGCGGGCGCGTTAAGATCGTCTGACAAGGCCTCGCGCAGGCGCGTCGAATACTTGTCGCCGCCCGCGGCCGTGGGCGCGGTCGCGACCGCCCGCGCGGCCTCGGCCAAACGACGCCGGGAGGTCTTCGACGCCTCGAGCGACTCCCAGGTGAAATCGAGCTGTTTGCGGTAATGAGCGGTGAAGCAGTGATATTTAAAGTCGAGCGGAGAAAATCCCCTGTCGACGAGATCGCTGAGTTTGACGAATCCCCCCGCGGATTTCGCCATTTTCGCGTTATTCATCAGCAGGAACTCGGCGTGCATCCATACGTGTACGAACGGTTTTCCGGTCGCGCCCTCGGTCTGCGCGATCTCGTTGGTGTGATGAATAGGGATGTGGTCGACGCCACCGCAGTGGATGTCAAACGTCTCGCCGAGATACTTCATCGCCATCGCCGAGCATTCGATGTGCCAGCCCGGAAATCCCTTCCCCCACGGAGAATCCCACTCCATTTGCCGTGTTTTGGCCGTTGGGGACAACATACAAAATGCGGAGTGGGGTTGGTGGTTGTTTTAGGGGTTTTAAAAGAAGCGCGCGCCGGGGTTTATGCCATAGAGGTG
>JANPGH010000152.1:0-19998 GCA_031423795.1 Elusimicrobiota bacterium
CCGCTGGCTTCGTCAGTGTAAATACGTACGTGTCCGGGCATAACTCCGCATAGCGATGTTTATCTGAACGCAGATATGATTTGCATAGAGGAACTTCTCAAGGAGAACCAAAAATGAAATCGTATTACTCAAGGACCGGCGTCCGCGGATTGATATACACGTTGATCATCACGACGACCTTGGTCTGTTCGCTTAAGACCGAAAGCCTGGCAATGCTTGTTCCCGCCGAAATACCGGCCGGGACGTCGAACCCGATGCGGTCGAGCGACTTGAAGACAATCCAAGGGGCATTGGAATCGAAGATCCTCCGGGAACGACTGAAGCAGTACGGTCTGAGCGAGTCTGAAATTAATTCGCGTTTGGCCAATATGTCGGATAAGGAAGTTCATCAATTCGCGTCAAAGATTCATACGGTCAGTCCCGGCGGGGATTTCACCGTGATCGGAATCCTAGTCTTCATCGTCTTGATACTGTTCATCGTCTATCTGGCCAAGCGGGTCTAAGCGCACCGTATTAGACACCGAGATCGCTCGTCGTTTATTATTTTCGCGTGCCTGATGTTGGGCTGCACTCAGCCCGGCATCAGGCACGCGCCTATTTCCGAGCGAGCTCCTATCATCCTCGAAGTGCCCTTTTTCCCGGATGACACAAATCAATGCGGTCCTTCCACGCTGGCCAGTGTGCTCAATTTCTGGGGTAAAACGACCACTCCGGAAGAATTGAAGCGAGAAATATTTCGATCCAAGTTGAAAGGGGCGCTGTCCGTCGATATGCTGCTCACGCCGCGATCCCATGGGATGTCCGCGGAAATGTTGGAAGGCGGATTACCCCGACTCAAGAAGGAGCTCGCCGCAGGTCATCCTTTAATTGTTTTCGTCAATCTTGGCTTTCGCTTTATCCCGATAGGCCACTACATGGTCGTCATCGGTTACGATGACCGGCGTCAAGCGATCTATGTACACTCTGGAAGAAAAAAGAACGAACCAGTCTCGTACCAGAAGTTTCTAAATTGGTGGGAGAAGACGGAACAATGGACATTGCTGATATTACCCCCCGCACGTTGACCCTGCCTGGGCTCTTCGCGGTCCTATTGAGTGGTTGCGGGCATTTGCCGGTATTGATAGTCCCCCGCGATCCGTTGAGCACCGAAGAGCATGCCCGTCTTGGCGCCACCTATGAGGCACAGGGCCTTCA
Organism: Elusimicrobiota bacterium; assembly: GCA_031423795.1. GTDB lineage: Bacteria > Elusimicrobiota > Elusimicrobia > UBA1565 > UBA9628 > GWA2-66-18. Next base: position 1,195 of record JANPGH010000152.1, read on the forward strand.
GAAGGAAGCCGAAGCTCAATATGTGGCCGCACTCGAGAAAGATTCGGACTACGTGCCCGCCCTGATGGCCGCTGGAAATGCCGCGTTTGCATCCGGCGATCTCAAAAGTGCCGCGCGCTTATTTCGCCGTGTGTTGAAACTTTCGCCTGACTATGCCCGAGCCCAGAATAATCTGGCAATGACCTATCTGGCGCAAAATAAGGACTTGGACGAAGCCGAGCTCCTCGCGCAAAAAGCCGCCGCATTGGACGGCCCTCTCAAGCCTTATTTTCTCGACACCTTGGCCAACGTCTACTTGCGCCAGAAGCGCTATACGGAGGCGCAAGCCGCTCTTGAACAAGCGCAGGCCGTCACGCCAGCAGATAACGATACAGTTCGCAAGCAACTGCTGGTCACGCGCGCCCTGCTCGACACAGCACAACGTCCGCAGCCTCACGCACCTTAGAGCATCCGATACCAGACCGTCGCTATCGCAAAAAGGAAAAAGAGCGACGCCGCCGCATAACGAATCCACTTCGTCCGTACTTTATGCGCGATTCTTTCGCCCAGGAACACCGCCAAACCGTCCGTCCACATCATTCCGAAGGTAGTCCCGATCGTCACAAGCACCGCCGACTTATATTTCGCGGCCAAGGCCACGGTCGCCAACTGCGTTTTATCGCCCATCTCCGCCAGGAAGAATAAAACGGCGGTCGTCGTGAACACGCCGAACCGACTTTTTGATTCGGATTCGTCGAAGCTGTCCGCGCGTAACGTCCAGAATCCAAAACCGATGAACGTCGCCGCCAATACCATGGTCATGACGTCCGGGCTGACTTGGCGCGCGATCCAAGCCCCGAATGTCGAAGCAAGCCCGTGGTTCACGATCGTCGCGGCGAGTATGCCCGCCATCACGGTCCATGGGGCCTTGAAACGCGCAGCCAGCGAAAAAGCGAGCAACTGCGTCTTGTCGCCCATCTCGCTGACCGCAACCAATAGAAACGAACTGAGTACGGCCGTTATCATAACGCACCCTCCCGGACGGGGCTTACAAGTGTCGGGTCTCGACGGGCGGCGTCTTGAAATTGTCGTGGACCCCGTCGAAGTAGGCGACGGGTGCTTTCATCAGCACGTCCACGTCCACGTTATCGAGGCAGTTCACGCGCAGTTGCACTTGAACGTGCCTTTCGAAAGATCGAGCGCGGCCTCGAAACGCACCTTGCCGCAATGACAACCGCCTTGATAGGTCTTCTTCATACCAAAGAGGCTACAAAAAAGGAAAGCCAGCCGTTCGGCACACGCTCAGCCGCCGGAAAGCGCGGCGTGGAGAGCCTCTTCGAATGCCGCGATAAACGCGCCGGCGGTCGGGTAATCGATACGCCGGCCGCTCCACCGTCCCGAATGCACGCGGAAAGTTGCCGAAGACTCGTCAACTTCCACGCGCACGCGATGACCGCGAATTAGGCAGGAGGGCGGCTCATGCGGCTCGTTCTCCTCAAGCTGGACGTCCTCTTCGTTAATATGATGCCGGCGCAAAATGATGAGCGCCGTTTCACGCAGTCTTAATTCGAGGCCTTCGATGGACGATGACATGCGTTTGAGTTTAGCAAACGCCGACCTCCGTCTTAGTTGGTAGACTTTGATATGGTTTCGTCCTCGCCGAAACGCTTTGAGAAAATCTACGTGGAGATCGGCAACGTGTGCAATCTCCAGTGCGATTTCTGCCCGCCGGTCGAGCGCGACGCCAAACGCATGGGCCGGGAGCTGTTTGAACGGGTGATCGCGCAGGCCGCACCCCTGGCCGAGCGCGTCTGTTTCCATTTGATGGGAGAGCCCTTGGCGCATCCGGAGTTCGCCGACTATGTCGCCATCTGCGCTGCGCATGAGCTCCCGATTGAGCTCACGACCAACGGGACCTTGCTCGACGATGGGCGCGCCCAAACGCTTCTCCAACCGATCATCCGGCAAGTGAACTTCTCCGTGCACAGCTTTAAATCCAATTTTCCGAACCGTGACATCGGGTCCTACTTGGATATGATTTTACGATTTACCCGCCGTGCGTTCGCGGCAAGGCCCGATCTATACATCAATTACCGCCTGTGGAATCTCTGCGGCGCCGACGCGGCGAGTAATGAGAGCATCATCGCGCGCGTCGAGCGCGAGTTCGCCGTCGCATTGGACCGCAGCGTCGACGTCCGACGACGCAAAAGCCGTCATGTGCTCAATCGGCTCTCGCTTCATTTCGACACTCGCTTCGACTGGCCACGGGCAGACGGTCCCGAAATTTCGGAACAGGGAACTTGCCGCGCGCTCAGCTCACAATTGGGCGTGCTGGCCGATGGTACGGTAGTCCCCTGCTGCCTCGACAAGGAAGGCGCGACCGTATTGGGCGACGTTAAGCGTCAAACGCTCGCGGAAATTGCATCCAATGACCGCGCGCGGCGCATGCTTGACGGTTTCGAACGGGGGCACCTCGTCGAAGACCTCTGCCGTCGCTGCACGTTCATCTCCCGCTTCAAGGGTCAGGCGCGACGTATAAAAAGCAGGCGCTTGCCTAGCGCGAAAACGTTCTTATCTCCCACGGCAATGCGACCGAGCTCTTCGTAGCCGAGCTTGCGGTAGAACCCCAGCGGACGCTCGCCGCAGAACACATGAACGCCCGTGGCACCGCCAGCGGCGACATCCCGCTCGAAATGCTCCATCAACGCTCGACCCGTGCCGCCCCGATGGCCTTCGCGCACGTTTACGTGTAAATGGGCAGGGTAGCGCCACAGCAAGCACGCAAGCAGACGCTTAGGAAAGCGCAGGTTCGCGCCAAGGTTCGGCCGCGGGCCAAACAAACCGCTTAAAATAAAGAACGACGCCGACGACGCGCAGCCGGTAAGGTAGCCGACGACGCGGCCCTGATCGCGCGCGACATAAGCCCAGCCCGGCGCCCAGCGACGGTAAGGATCTATCCAGAGCCGTCCAAACGCCTCACGCTGATCCGCAGGAATTGCCCGGGCAGAAGTCTCCACGCAAATTGCACGCATTTCATCCCAGTCCGCCTCAGATGACGCTTTTTCGATCCGCATATCGACTTACATTATGGCATCTCCGGAGAGTACGCTAGAGTCGGGAAAGGATTAGGCGTGGGCTCAGGCGTCGGGAAGTCGTAGTAAACCACCAACGCTTGGGACACCGAGTACATGCCCGCGTCGAAGTTGAACTCCACTTGCTGGGTAGGATTGGATTCTCGCGTTCCCATGCCCGTGCCCGCAGTCAGTTTGCTTTCGGGGCGCTTAAAGGAGTCCATCTCCTGCGGCTCGTTCATGGCCAATGATCCCGCTGCTCCCGCGGCGGCGCCGAAGCCGATTCCACGCATTCTGCTGCCCGCGCCGGAAAAGAGCGGATAACCGCTTACGCGTATGTTGCGGTACACATAATTGTCCGCATGGTAGCGATCAAGGTCGGCCTGACTCCAAAAATAGGCCGCCGCGATGACGCCGCAATTGGCCGATAGTTTAAGGCCAGTGACATTTTCTCGCCATTTGGCATAAGATTTGGGTTTCTCGGTGAAGAAGAATCGGCGGGCCTCGCTGCCATTCACCTGCCAGCCGCGAATCAGCACATAACTGTAAGGCTCGATAAGCCATTTTTCACCATCGACAATCCCACTAGGCTTGCCGGAGATGGAGTTGAGGCCATCCACGGTGAGATTGACGGCAACTCGCACAGGCAGCGGATTATAAAGACGAATCGAATAGGATTCCCCGTTTTTGGCAGCGATGAAGGGACGGCCACTCTTGGTTTTTTCCCCCTTATAGCCATCCGCGTCTCCGATGATTTCCATGCGAAAGCCGGTGGAATCACTGCGGGGTTCGGTGTAGACAGCGCCGTTATCATGGATGACGATACGGTTAAGGACGCTGAAGTCTTGGACGGCGGCGACGGCCGCGGCAGGAACAAACAGAAGAACGGCCAAACCGGCTTTAAGCGATTTCATGGGGCGACCTCCTGTACGCATGGAGGTGAGACACAAGCGCCCTCGAAATGTTCCCAGATTATCTTCGCCCGCCTCAAAGTCAACGAGGACATGGACTAAACCAGCCCCGGGGGCCTTTGTCAGTATAATACCTTCCTGTTCTGAGAGGAAAAGCGACATGGCTTGGATGATTTTGGTTCTTGCGGGGCTATTCGAGACCGGCTGGGCCATCGGATTAAAGTACACGGAAGGCTTCACTCGATTGTGGCCCAGTTTTTGGACGGCCCTATCGATGATCGTCAGCCTGTGGCTGCTGGGCTTTGCGCTCAGGTCGCTGCCTGTCGGCACCGCTTACAGCGTTTGGGTCGGCGTTGGTGCGATAGGCGCCGTCATACTCGGGATTATTCTCTTCAATGAGCCCGCAAACGCCGGTCGGCTTATTAGCATTGCACTCATCCTAGCCGGCATTGTCGGCCTCAAATTGACATCATAGTCATAGCACCATGAAAAAATCGGGAAAGCGCCAAGGCCCGTCGGCATCAAAGCTCATCACGAAAAGGATCGCCGACCTGGGCGACTGGCGCGGGGAAACCCTCGGGAGAATGCGCAAGCTCATTCAGGAATCTGACCCAGACGTTGTCGAGGAATGGAAGTGGATGGGCACTCCGGTTTGGTCCCACGACGGCATCATTTGCACCGGCGAATCCTATAAGAGCGTCGTGAAGCTGACCTTCGCCAAAGGTGCGTCGCTGAAGGATCTCGCCCGTCTCTTCAATTCGAGCCTGGACGGCAACACCCGCCGCGCGATCTATATCCACGAAGGCGAAAAAGTCGACGCCTCGGCTTTTAAGGTCCTTATCCGCGAGGCAATCGCTCTTAATCAGTCGAAGCTTTCGAAAAAATAAAATGCCCCTGCTCAAGGACTTTGCCGCCTCCGTCAACACAGCCATAGCGGATCTGTTGAATCAAAAGGACTACCCGTGCGTCGCCGCGGTGGCCGCCTTGCATGACGCACAGCTCCGTGTCGGTTTATATTCGGGCCTTGGTTCCGGCGTCTCGAGCAAAAAACTCGCCTCGGATCTGACTCGGTTTAAAGCCGAACAAACAGTGACCAAATTGCCTTATCTGAGTTTTTGGGCGGTATTCGACGGCGTGGCGCCCGCTTCGGAAAAGGCTTATGAAGAAGCCATGTGGTCGGAACTCTCGTTATTGTCCAAATCGAGTCCCGAAGCGGCGCGCTGGGATCCGAAATTCAGCTCCGATCCGGCAGACAAGAATTTCTGCTTCTGCTTCGCCGGCGACGCGTACTTCATCGTGGGCATGCACCCGAAAAGCTCGCGCCGAGCTCGCCGTTTCCCTTTTCCATCCATGATTTTCAACCTTTTTGAACAGTTTGAAACGCTGGGCGACGGCTATGAGCCGATGGTGAAGACGAACCGTCAACGGGACCGCCTATTCCAAGGCGACGTGAATCCCATGGTCAAGCGCTGGGCGGACAGGTGGGAAAGCATCCAATTTTCCGGTCGGGAGAATCCTCCCGACTGGGAATGTCCCTTTCATCGGAGCTGACGTTGCCGACCATCCCTCCGCAATCCGGTGCCGGCTTCCTTCTCAAAAAAGGCCAGGCACTTAAGATCTCAAGTCCCCAGGGCATGCAGGTCGCCGACTTCTTCTGCTTCTCGCATGAAGATACGCTTGAGTCATTTTCCGCCAGCCGCTCGATCGATTTTAACGATACCTTGCGCATGACGACGGGCCACGACCTTTACTCGAACCGAAGCCGCATCATGGCCCGAATAGTCGAAGACACCTGCGGCCGTCACGACTTATTAATGCCTCCGTGCAGCCTGCGCATGTTCCAAATCGTCGCGGGAAACGAGGAGTATCACCCGAGCTGCCACGAAAATCTGACGAAAGCATTCGCTGCGTTCGGACAGGGGCCGGACAGTGTTTCAACGACCTTCAATATATTTATGAACGTCGCGGTCGCCGCGAACGGCGGACTCACGATCGCGCCCCCCCAATCGAAGGCGGGCGATTTCATCGTCCTCAAGGCGGAAATTGACCTAATCGTCGGCCTCACCGCTTGCTCCCATGAAGAGAGCAACGCCGGTTCGTTTAAGCCCATTAAATACGAGTTTTTGACCCTGCGACTATAATCGGCCCTATTCTAATACCGTTCTCGAGCTGTTCATCATCCCGGACCGGTCGAATCAAGCTTGAAATCGATTTCACGGCGAGCCGGTTCGGGTGGGTCCATGCGGCAGGTCTGCGGACTTGCCACTCCCCGGATAGCAGAAACTCATGCCGACCAGCGCGGTCTTCTTCGGATCGTAGAAGTCGCGCCGGGACACGCCGAGCCACTCCCTTAAGCGATCGCCGCTGTAGTCGTCCCACGGGACCCCCGAGGCGTGCACACGGCGGCATCGAAAACCGAGCACCATGATCGGGAGCGGCGTCAACTGATAGACTTAAGCTCGTGAATAAGATGCGCTCGAAGTTAATCCCCTGCGTTGTCGCGCTCTTGTTGGCCACAGTGCCAGTCGCTGCAGCACCACAAGTCCAAGATGACCACGTCTACGACCACCCTCGCAAGCTCGACTTTTTGCGAAACGTCATTCCCGATAACCGTGATTTCTTCCTCCAAATCTTCCGCCGCGAGGCAGCTTTCCCCGTCGTGACGGTCCTGGGCAGCACGGCGCTGCTCATTTGGAAGGACCAAGAACTCGTCGATGCGGCGCATCGTCTCGGCACCCGCTGGCGCATCTCCCACGACCCCGACCAGACGGGCCGCTATGGCTTCCATGTCGGCCCGACACGACTGGAGTTCGGCTTCCCTAAGAACTTGGGCCAGGGCATGTATTTTCTCGGCGACGGCTGGCTTCAACTTGGAACCGCCGGCGGATTTGTGGCTTACGGCCTTACCCAGGACGACAATCGCGCCCTACAGACGGCCAGCCAAATGGCCGAAAGCGTGTTGGCCAGCGGCGTCATCGTCCAGACACTCAAGCACGTGACCGGCCGTGAAAGCCCCTTCCGGTCCGAGAAAAAGGGCGGTACCTGGCGCTTTTTCCCAAATCAAATCGACTATCATAAGAACGTGGCGAAATACGACGCCTTTCCTTCAGGACATTTGGCGGCCGGCATGGCCTCAATCACCGTGATCAGCTCGAACTACCCGGAATATCCCGCAATTTGTCCCATCGGCTATACGTTGATGGGAATCCTCAGCTTCCAAATGATGAACAACGGTGTCCATTGGGCCGGCGACTATCCCCTCGCGCTCGCGCTCGGCTACGGCTTTGGCAAGATCGCGGTAAATCGCGGCAGAAAAAAAGCGGGACGGCAGGCTTCGGAGCTCACGATCCGTCCCTTAACCGCCGGCAGCGTCCGGGGATTCAACTTGGAGTACCGATTCTGAGCCGCCATCTCGTTGTCCGCGCCTTATTTCTCTTGGCGGCTCTCCCGCTCGCGCCGGTACGCGCCGCGGAAACGCCACGCGAGCTTGCCCGCAGGCTATGGGAAGACCAGCCGGCGATCGCCTCGTCGCCGTTGCGGCTGGACCGCAACGACGCCTGGGCTTGGGCGCCGGCGGCCGTAGCCGCCGTCGTCTTGATGCCGCATTACAACCACAAGCGCTCTCTCGATGAGCGCTTGGCTGCGGGCATTGACCGCGACGATGGCGTCTATCCAAAAGCCATGAAGGCAGTCACGCTCGGCGGCGACGGAGGAGTTTTATTTGGACTTGCCCTTGCCGGCTACGGCGCCGGCCGCTGGACGAATCGGCCGGCGCTCGAGAGCCTCTCGGCGCATTGGCTGGAGGCGCTGGCCGACGCGTCGCTGTGGGTGATCGCAATCAAGCTGGTCGCCGGACGCAAACGGCCGGAAGGCGACTTCCGGCACAGCCGATTCTTGGGGCCTGTTGGCTACGCCCACAATCTGGGTGGAAACTCCTCCTTCCCTTCTGGCCATGCGGCGTTGGCCTTCGCCAGCGCCGCCGTCCTTTCCGGCGAAGCGGACGACGCTCCTAAAGTGATGCTGCCGGCGTATGGGGCGGCGGCCGTGATCGGCTTCTCGCGTATCTACGCCGAAAAACATTGGGTCAGCGACGTGATCGTCGGCGCCGCGCTGGGCCATAGCATCGGCCGCCTCGTTGAAAACCGCCGCCGTCCACAGGGCACCCACGCGTGGTGGGAGCCCGAAATCGGCCCGGACCGCGTCGGCGCACATTGGGTGTGCCGCTTCTAAACGAGGAGAAATGGCTAGCGAAAGAGCGGTGACAACGAGCAAGGTCCCTGAGGTGGCGCTGGCATTTTGGATCATCAAGATTCTCGCCACGACGCTCGGAGAAACCTGCGGGGATGCCGTCTCGATGTCGATGAACCTCGGCTACCTTTTCGGCACGGCGATATTCGCCGCGCTGTTTGCGGTGGCAGTCGCTGCTCAAATTCGGGCGCGACGCTTTCATCCCACTCTGTATTGGCTCACCATCATTGCAACCACGACGGTCGGCACGAACATGGCCGATTTTGCCGATCGCTCGCTTGGCATTGGATACGCCGGCGGCTCATCGATCCTACTGATCCTTCTCCTCGGCTCCCTTTTCGCGTGGTATCGCGCGCTGGGTTCGATCTCCGTCGACAGCGTCAACTCGCCTATAGCGGAGGCCTTCTACTGGACGTCAATTATGTTTTCCCAAACGCTGGGGACCGCGCTAGGCGACTGGACGGCTGACAACGCCGGCCTCGGATACCTGGGCAGCGCCGCGCTGTTCGGCGCCCTTCTCGCCCTTATAGCCCTCGCCTATTATCGGACCGTCATTTCTCGCACCACACTGTTCTGGGCGGCATTCATCCTGACGAGGCCACTCGGGGCTGTCTTGGGCGATTTCTTGGACAAGCCTCACGACGCGGGGGGGCTGGCGCTCAGTCGCTATTCGGCGACGGCCGTCCTGTTAGTGTGCATCGCCGGATGCATCGCCCTGTTCAAGCAACGAGCGGCCGAAAAGCCGCATTAGCGCATGATAATAAGCGGCGCGCTTTACGGCGATGCCAAGTTCCCGCGCATCGCCACCATCATATTGGCGTGCGTGATCGGCGCAAAAGCATCCGATACGACTGCGCGCGGTATTCCCAACTTCGTCGAGATCGCGCCCGACATGTATCGCGGCGGGCAACCGACGAAAGCCGGATGGGCGTATCTAAAATCAAAAGGGATCAAGACGGTTATAAAGCTGAACTTCCCCTCCGAAGGTTCAGATGCGCAAGCGGCGAGGTTGGGCATGAACGTCATCGACGCGTCGGGACCACCGTCCGAGATTGAGAATGTGCTCGAAGTGCCGAATGCCGAGCGCGTTCAGCTCGCGGTCAACAGTCTACGCGATAAAAGGCTGCGTCCCGTCTATGTCCACTGCCTGCACGGGCAAGACAGGACCGGATTGATCGTGGGCATCTATCGCGTACTGAATGATCATTTCACGAAAAAGGCCGCTTACTTAGAAATGAAGAAGCACGGTTACCACCGGTCTTTACACGGTCTTCATGAGTTCTGGGAAGCGTTCGACGGAAAGATGATTCGCGGCGAAAATCACTAAGCAGACCTTTGGCGCGCCTTCCGATAGTTTAACGGCTGTTTCGCCTTTGCCCCTCACGCTAGCCCGAGTTCCAACTCCTTCAGCAAACCCTCGATCTGTCCGGCCACGACGACGAAGTCGTCAAAATTCACTGGCTTCTGAATGTAGAGGTTAGCTCCCAGTTGGGCCGCTCGCTTGCGGTCCTTCTCCTCGTTCGAGGAGGTCAAAATGACGACTAGCACGTGCTCGAGCAGGGGATCGGCCTTGAGCCTGCTCAGCACTTCCAAGCCGTGCACCTTTGGTAGGTTCAGATCCAGGAGGACGAGAGTCGGGGTGTCGCGTTTGTCGCGGTGTTGGAACTCCCCCGCCGCGAACAGGAAGTCCAGCGCCTTCGCACCGTCGGTGACCACGACGATCTTGTAGGGAAATCCGCTCTCTTTGAAAGCGACATTCGTCAACTCAACATCGTCGGAGTTATCCTCGACGTGAAGAACGAAAATATGGTCGGGTGTCTCGCGCATTTTCAGCCCTTATCTCCCACCAGCGCGCGCCTGTCCAACTTCCTTCTATTCAGTAGCCCCTGCGCGGCGGGTCTCTCGGGGCGAGACAGCGAGAAATAGAGTGTGGCGCCGCGCTCCACCGCTCCGTCCGCCCAGATACGCCCGCCATGCCGCTTGACGATGCGCTGGGCGATTGTCAGTCCAATGCCAGTGCCCGGAAATTCTTCGGGGGTGTGCAAGCGCTGGAATGTCTGAAACAGCTTCTCCGCAAAGGCCATGTTGAAGCCGGCGCCGTCATCCCGCACGAAATAGACCGGGCTGCCGTCTTCCTGGGTAATACCGAACTCGAGACGCGCACGCGGATGCTTGCTCGTGAATTTCCACGCGTTGTCGAGCAGGTTCGCGAGTGCAATGCGCAGCAGCCTGCCGTCGCCGACCACCTTCACGTCGGGCGCTACGACGAACTCCACTTCGCGCCCCGGATCCTTCTTATTGAACTCCCGAGAGAGGACCCGCACCTCGTGGCTCAAATCGACCTCTTCGCGGCGGATCTCCGTCCTGGTTAGACGCGCCAGTTCCAGGAGGCTGTCGATGAGATGAGACATCCGGTAGACCGACGTCCGAATGCGCTCACAATAATTCTTTCCCGTCTCGTCCAGCCGGTCGCCGTAGTCCTTCGCCAGGATGCGGCTGAAGCCCTCAATGCCGCGCAGAGGGTTGCGCAAGTCGTGCGCGACGGAGTAGGCGAACGCCTCCAGCTCTTGGTTGGTCGCGGTCAGCTCCGCAGTCCTCTCGCGCACTCTCTGCTCGAGTTCGGCGTTATATTGTTCGATCTCCTTCAGCGCCTTCTTCCTTTCCGTGATGTCGAGGATGGAAATCAGGATCGTCTTTCCGAAGGCTCCCCAGTCCAGCTCGCGCCCACTGATAAGTATCATCTTCATGCCGATGGTCTGGAACTCGTGGTCCACCTCGAAATTGGTGACCGCCTTATCGCGCGGAAGAATCTCGCCCAGCAGCGTCTTCAGCTTTGGGATGTTCCACTGGCCGTTGCCCAATTCGTAGAGGAAGTGTCCCTGCGTCTCGTCGAAGCTAACTTTGAACGCTTCGCAGAACGAGCGGTTCACCTTCTTCACGCGTAGGTCGCCATCGAGAATGAGCATCGGCGGGGATGTCTCGACGATGGCCTCGGATTCGCTCAGCGACATCTTAAGGTCCGTGATGTCCACCATCGTCAGCACAGCACCGTCTATCTTATTGTCGATCGTCACGTAGGGTCGCGCCCGCAAAGAGTACCAGCGTCCCGCCCGGTCCTGCACCTCTTTTGCCCTGACGCTCAAGGTCTTGATGACGTCGGTGATCAGTTCCTCCAGTTCGGGCAGGTCGAAGTCGGTCTTAACGGCACCCAATGGGCGTCCGACGTCGCTGGCTATCAAGTTGAACAGCTTTTCCGCCTGCGGCGTAAATCGTCGGATACATAAGTCGCTGCCCACCCTGAGGATGGCCATGTCGACGCTGACGTGGAGGTTTTTCAGGTCACCGGTCAGCCTGGTCAGATCCGCGTTGCGGTTCGCCATCTCCTCGTTGACGGTCGTCAACTCCTCATTGGTCGACTCAAGCTCCTCTTTCGAGGTCTCCAGCTCCTCGTTGATGCTTTGGAGTTCCTCGTTACTCGACTGGATCTCCTCGCTGGAGGCCTGGAGTTCCTCGCTCGCGGCTTCGTACTTCTCCTGCAGCGACTGCATGTAGTCTCGGGTCTCCGACAGCTCTTCCCTCAACCGTACCGTTTCGCGGGCCTCGGCGCGCGAGGATCCGCTCCGGACGGCGGCTGTCGCGTCGCCAGCACTCATTTCGGCGGGCGACGCGAGCGGCGAAGAACGGCGCGTCACGACCTCGAAAAACACCAGCCAATGACGCTCCTTGAGATTCTTGAGGGGCACGACCTTAAGGTTGACTCTTCGGCCTCGCCCCCCGGAGTTGATGCTTATATCGTCCGCGCGGACGCGCTGGTTGGTTTTTCGGGCCTTATTGAGCGCTGTGCGCAAGGGCAACATCAGCCCGTCACGCGCCATCTTCAACAGGCTTAAGCTGGCCCGGCCCCGAGGCGGCCGCAGATAGAGGGCGGTGTCGCCGCGAAATTGCAGAATCTCCAGACTGTCGTTGATGAGGACGCAGGACGGCACGTACAGATTCAACGAGACCCGGTCAGCCTCCCGTCGTACATCGCTCTCCCCTGACGCAACCCCGGCAGACGCTACGGCGTACGACTTAACGGGGCGTGAGCGCGCCACGGGAGCAGGAAGTGGATAAGGCAGCGGCCGGCTGGGTCCTGGCGCTTTCAAATAGATCCTGTGCTTCTTGTCGAGCGCGGTGAACAGCTCCGGAGAACCGCCGATCGTCTCCGACGCACCCAAGAAGAGGATGCCCTTGGGTTTAAGGGCATAATGGAAAGAGGAAATGATCTTGGCCTGCGCGTCTTGATCGATGTAGATCATCATGTTGCGGCAGCTGATGACGTCCATCCGCGAGAAGGGCGGGTCGGCCATCACATCGTGCTTGGCGAAGACACACCGCTCGCGGATCGACTTGGCAACGCGATAAGCGCCCGCCTCCTCCACAAAAAACCGCCGAAGCCGTTCCGGCGAGACGTCCTGGACCTGAAAACTAGAGTAGAGGCCGCTGCGCGCCTTTTCAAGCAGCTTTTCGTTGAGGTCGGTGCCAAACATCTGTATCGGGATAGCGACCTCATCGCCCGTTGCCTCCAACAGCGCCATGACCAGCGAGTAGGCCTCCTGCCCTGTGGAGCAGCCCGGCACCCAGAGCCGGATCGAGTCGTTCGCCGACCTACCCTTGAGCAGCGCGGGGAAGGCGGCCTGTCCTAGAGCCTGGAAAGCGTCCGGGTTCCGGAAGAAGGCGGTCACATTAATGAGCACGTCTTGATAGAGCTCGTCAAGTTCAGTCTTATCGGCCTTGAGGCGCTTGAGATAACTTTCCGGTCGTGGAATCTTAAGCAGGAGCATCCGGCGGTTGACGCGCCGCTGGAATGTAGCCGGCTTATAATGGGCGAAATCAACTCCCGAGTGCTGTCGCAGGACGGCCATGATCTTGCCGTAGGCGTCGCCGGACGCCAGCGCTTCTCGGCTGCGCCCGGTACGTCCGCTCGCCTTCCCGGCCGGTTTTCCCGTCGAGATCCCGAAGTCACCGGGGATATGGCGCCCGATGCGAACTAGTTCTTCTGCGATCGCCTGCAGAGATAGCACGGCATCGACGCAACTCGCGTCGATCGCGCTTCGGGGCATGCCGTCGTATTTGGCGGAGGCGTCCTGGGCGAAGGTGATTCCGCCCTCGGCCCTGATGGCCTCCAAACCCAAGGTGCCGTCGGAACCGGTGCCGGACAATATCACCCCGATGCCGCCTTCGCCTTGGTCTTGAGCGAGTGATTCGAAGAAAATATCGACGGCACGTCGAGAGCCGTGCTCCACCTGCGGCTTGCATACTTTCAAGCAGCCACCGACTATGGTAATAACCGTGTTCGGCGAAATGATGTAAACATGATTGGGCTTAACGGGGATGTCGTCCGTGGCCTCAAGCAACGGCATCGGCGTGGCCTTGGACAGGATTGCGGCCAAGGCGCTAGGATGTGCGGGATCGAGATGCTGGATCAGGACGAAGGCCAGACCCGAATCGACCGGTAAATTTTGCAAGAGTTGCGTGAACGCCTCGAGCCCGCCGGCTGACGCACCAATACCGACAATGAAAGATCTCTTCATCCGCAGTCACCTAAGGACTCAGATAAATACCACCGATCTATTAAAATCGCTTTCACAAGATAATCGCTAGACATGCCTGTATGTTAGTTAATTCAAGGCTACTGCGTTACCGCGCGCAGTCTGGTCGCTTAAGCTCAACATGGCCCTGATGCGCTTGATATGGACCTCGGCTTCCTTGGCCCTCTCCGTACTGTTCGGGGCGGCACCTTTGCTTTCGTTCCTCGACATCCCATTTAAGAGGTTGCGTCGCTCTTCGAACATCCGCAGTGCTATCCAAAGCGTCTCCTCGATCTTAGCCGACTGCTCGGCAAGAAGGACAGGGGCCGTGAAGGAGTGCCCAGTGTGGCAGCGGTAGCGCAAGTGCTTCGGCTGCCCCATTTCCCACAGCACGCCGCCACAATTGGGACAGTTGAAGGATACCTGCTCACCGAGGGTCTCAACCGACTGAAGATCGCTTACCACGCGCTCGGCGATCTTCGCTTCGATGACGATGTCCTTCGGCGGCAGCGTCCGCTTCGAGGGTTTGCGTCGAACCAGCCGGTCGAGGAGCCCTCCCATCTGCGCGACTGGAACTACATGGTCGACCTTGACTTGCTCAAGAGCGTTGCGCGGCATGTCCGGATAGGCCGCGTCTGCAGGATCCTGGACCACGCAGATCCCGCCGCAACGCTTGATGGCGCTGAGCCCGGCGGTGCCATCGTCCAGGTAGCCGGTCAACACCACGCCGATTACCCTATTGGTGAAAGTCACGGCGGCCGAGCGAAATAACGGGTCGATCGCCGGTCGCGATCGGTTCTCGCGAGCGCCTTTGGTGATCTTGATGCGATCGAGCCCCACCAACATGTGATTGTCGGGAGGAGCGACGTAGATGTGTCCGGCCTCGAATTGCTGCCCGTCGCGGCCCCAATCGCAGCGCAGCTGTCCGCTCCTTCTTAATGCCTGCACGAACTCCGAGCCCGTTATGTCCGGTGACATGTGCCTGACGATGAAGATGGGTGCTGGAAAGTCAATCGGTAATTGAGATATCAGATTCAAAAGAGTCTCTCGTCCGCCGGCGGACGCCCCGATGACGACGATCGATGTTTCCTTCATAAGCCCCTATGGCACGCCTGTGCTAACTCCAGGAGGCAATGGGAAACCATCTGGAAATTGTAATAAATAGAATATACTAACGGCCCGCGCAAGCACAAAGCGCGCCGATGCTGCAAAATATAGCTCTACGTACGATCTGGAGCTTTCATGGTCTTCTGCATCTTGATATCGCATTCCTCACAGATTCCGTGGGAGATTGCCGGCAAGGCGACCGCATCGAACAGCTGCATCTTTGAGACCGCCTCCTCAATTTCAACCCAGCCGCTTGCGTCCGGCATTTTTTTGCACCAGCTGCACATGCGCAGAAATGTGCCCGTGCGATTTCCCCCGCTTTTCAACAACGCCTGCGGCGGCCGCTTCTCCAAAGCCAGCGTGCGCACCTCAAACTCGACGGCGGCGCTCTCGACTAGTTGCACATCCATTTCGAGAAATCGCCGGTAATCGGCCGAATCGCACCGAAATGGAAAGCTCACGCGGTGCCCGCAGCGGACTCTTTGCAGCATATCGCGATAAAGAAATTGCGTAGTCGTAATGGAAGGTCTGCGCCTTGTTTAAGACGCTTTCAGGCGGTCGGCAACAAGAATGCAAAGCGTGAGCCCTTTCCGGGCCTGCCCTCGATTTCGATGGTGCTGTCGTGGGCCTCGATGATCTGCTGGGCCAGCGACAAGCCGACGCCGAACCCTTTTGTAGTCATTTTCTTCCCGCTTTCCGAGCGGAAATGGCCGCCCAAGATCTTGGCCCGATCTTCCTTGGAGACCCCGATGCCCGTATCCTGAACATAGATTCGGCAGTAGCCCGGCCGAGAGGCTTCGCAAAGAATGCCAAGAACGATGCGGCCTTTCTCCGGCGTGTACTTGATCGCGTTGCTCAGCAGATTGCTGACCACTAAGGTCAGGGAAGCCTGGTCTGCTCGGACGCGGGGAAGGTCATCGGGGAGTTCCAAGGACACTCGGAGCGCCTTTTTTTCACAAAGCAATTCCATACACTTGAGCGCGCTTCTTAGAATCTCCGCGGCATCGACAGCCGTAAAGTTGATGGCGAGTTTCCCGACTTCGAGACGGCCCATATTGAGCAGGTTTTGGACGGCCCCCGTGAGCGCATCGATATTGATGAGGATCATGTCAAGAAACTGTTTGTTCTGCGTGAGCCATTTCGGTGGGAGCTTTTCTTTCAGAAGAAAGGTGGCGATCTTCATGACAGAGAGCGCATTGCCGACCTCGTGGCTCACGACCGAGACAAGGTTGGTCTTGAAGTTATTGAGCTCCTCCGCTTTTTCGCGCAGGGCGATTTCATTGAGACGCCCCTGATGACGATCGAGCGCAATGGCAAGCTGGTTGGCAATGGCGCTCACGAACTTGACATCCTCTTCATCGAACGGGGCGAGGCCTTCCAAGTGAAGCGTGCCAAAGATGGGATGGCCATGGATGATGAGCGGGATGGTAATGAATTTGCCTGGCTGCGCCCGGCGCGGATGGGCCACGCTTGCACCAACGAAAGGAGCGGGACCGGTGAGATTTGCGAATGAATTAAGCGCGCGAGCTTCCGCCGCGCGAAGATCCGCAGGGCTGATGCTCGGGTCGTGCCAGGCCACGGACTTCTGCTGATCAGCCGTCTTCGCGATGAGGATGATGCTTCGAAGCGGAAGTTCTTTGGTCACGGCCGCCAGAAGCGCTAATAGGATCTGCTCATTGCTCACCAGCGCGCTGGTGAGGAGCTGGCTGATCTCGTAAAGAGCCCCCAGCCTCTTTGGCCCGTATTTGTCGGCGGGTTGGGAGCCATTCGACCTCTGATGTTTGCGCTGCAATAGCGCCATCAGTGCCGCCTGCCTATGCCGGCGGCTAGCGCCTGCCGATCGGGGGTGGGGCTGGTTATTTGAAGAGGTGCTCCGAGCCTCAGCCCTCCTTTGCCGATGCTGAAAGAATGGATGCCGCTGTCGTGCGCGCTTCCCCGAGTTTTGACCACCATCAGAGACGATCCGAGTGTGTGGTCGACTTGAGTATAGCGGAGCAAGACAACGTTATCTGCGAGCGGCGAAAAGCCTTGCTTCGTGCTGAAATCCGTCGAATACAACGAATCCGACTCGAGCGTGAAGACGCTCGTGACTCCGTAATTTTTAAACGGACGACCATATCGTAGAGCAAATCCCGGACATCGTCTTGCGGCATGCCGGAGACCACGATGTGGGTGGTGCTGTCGAGCACCAAGCGGCACGTCTTCTGCTTTTTGATCTTGTCCGTCAATACCGCGAGGAACTGGGTGCTGCGGACATGGTTCGGCGACAGATAGACGATCTCCACGAGTCCCGAGTCGACGGCCTTCTTCAAAGGCAGACCGAGCGCGGCGGCGTTGGCCAGGAGCTCCTTGGGCTCCTCCTCCAGCGTCACATATAGCCCCGGCTCTCGCTTCGCGGCGCCCTCGAGAAGAAACTGGAGGGCAAGGATGCTTTTCCCAATGCCCGAGCTTCCGGAGATCAATGTCACGCTTCTGGAAAGGAGCCCTGAGCCGAGAAGCTTATCGAGCCCGGAGATTCCGGTGGACAGGCGATGTAGGACCTTGGCCGACGGCGGATTGACATGCTCCACTTCATCCGGGCGATAGCGAGGGAAAATCTGGATCCCTCCCGTCATGATCGTCATGGTGTGACGTCCCTTCAGGTGAGCAGTGTTGCGCAGCTTATACACCTCGAGGTAGCGCTGACGTTCCAGGCCTTCTTCCTTGGCGGTCAAAATAATGACCCCGTCGACGACGGTTTCTTCGACCCCGAAGCGGCTCATTAGAGCCGAGCCGTAAGGGATGTCGGTGGCCAAGAAGCCCACCGCGTTCGAGTTTTGGACGACGGTGGCGATCTGAAAGACCTTGTCTCGAACGAGCTGCTCGTCTTTTATCTTTCGCACGAAGACCGAGAGCGAATCGACGACCACGCGGGCGGCCCCCATGGCCACGATCTTTTCCTGCATCATCAGGAGATCCTGCTCCACCAGTATGTCGGGCTGGGGTATGAAGACGATCTCGATCATGCCGCTTGCGATCTCGGCGTCGAATTCCCAGCCGAGGCCTCGGGCCTCGGCGCGCAATCTCGCGTCGGTTTCTTCGAATGAAAAGATGATGCCCTTCTCTCCGGCCAGCGCACCGCGATAGACGAACTCGAGCCCCAGAACAGTCTTGCCGGTGCCGGCCACGCCGGCGATGAGGAGACTGGAGCCGCGCGGGATGCCTCCTCCCAGCAAATCATCGAGCTTTCCAATACCGGTCTGGCAGCGGTCGCCGCCTTTGCCCGGCTCCGGCGGCGCGCTGCGTTTTATCGTGAGACGCGGCGCGAAAATCCCGATCCCGTCCGATTGGATTTTGAAAGTGTATTCGTCCCGACTGTGCGCAAGCCCGCGCATCTTGACGATTTGGATCACCCGCTGCTGTTCACCCGACAATTCCCGCTGCCCCATCGTGATCAGGCCGTCGATGATTGAAAAAAGAGGACTGCGCTGGTACTCGCTCTTCGCATATTCTCCGAGTAGGAGCGAGGTGCATTTTCGCGTCATGAAGTTGATGACGAGCTCATAGGAGAATTTGCGGAGCTCTTCGCGCGACTCAGCCATATCCTCGAAAACCTTGAAGCTGTCCACCACGACGAGCGCGGGCTTGATCTTATTGAGCCGCTCGATGACGATCGCCAGAGTGGGCTTAAGGCCCTTCGTTCGAAGGAGAATGCCCAGGTCGACGAAGTGAATGCACGCGTCGATTTTCTTCGGATCGAAATAGGTGAATTTATTGAGAAAAAAGAGCGATTTTGCTCCCCGACATCTAATAGCTATTGCAACACTTGACGTAAGCCGTCGTCTTCGTCTTGATCCGTTTTCCTTGCCGTTATCGTAGCCGTTGCCGTTAGGCCAAATCCAGAGAAATGTCGTTGCCGTAAGCCGTTAGAGGCCGTTG
>JANPGH010000153.1:0-16669 GCA_031423795.1 Elusimicrobiota bacterium
TTGTAGAGCGGACCAACGCGTGGCTCCAGAACTTCCGCCGCCTCGTCGTTCGCTACGAGCGATCCGCGTTGATCTTCCTGGGTTTGATTCATATGGCCTGCGCGCTCATCGCGCTCAAGCGGGTTGTTGGATGACTTCTAACGAAAGTTCGACTACGGCCCAAAATCCTCCGAATTGTCGTGAAAGTAAGGCGTGTGAGATCATCGGGGAGTGTTCATTGCAAAAAGGTGCTTGCATGGCTTTAAAAGATGAAGATTGCAACAAGAGTGAGATGTGTAAACAATATGGCATGTGTCGCGCAGTATCATCGCGATGCGTTCCGCTTTCTGACGCGGATTGTCGCAACTCATCGTCCTGCAAAACCCATCTTAACTGCGAATTTTACGGGAATGATGGCCCAACAAGTGGCGTTTGCCTGCGCAACAAAAGATTCCGGGGGGCTCAGGAAGGAGAAGCGTCTTGTAAATCGGTTGGTGGGCTGTGGCGAGACGAAGGAATGGCGACTCTGCCGTATCGTGAATGCGTAGTTCCGACGGGCGACGCCGGGAAAGCCTGCAATGATTCGAGTGAATGCGAATCCGAATGCATCGACCATAAATGCTTCGGTTCGAATGATGTGCCTCTCAATGGATGCGGATTTATCGAGAAGGGCGAGGCCACTTGCCGTAACACTAAAACGAGTTGGACCTTAACTCCCGAAATCCAAAATTGCCGCGATGGCATAGGCTGTAAAGTCTTTGGAGCATGCGTCTATAAAGTGGGCGTAGGATGCCAACCTGGTAGTGATGCTGATTGTGCCCGATCAGAGCATTGCAAAGGGAGCGGTGAGTGCTCGTTTCAAAACGGTGCTTGCGCGGCTTTGAAAGATGATGATTGCAATAAGAGTCGCTTATGTGGCGAATTTGGCATGTGTCACGCTCATATTAATTCAATGTTCTCACAGTGTACGCCACTCTCGGACGATGATTGTCTCAACACATCGACATGCAAAGATTGGAAAAATTGTGAATTTTATGAGAGAAAGGTAACCGATAGCCGCTTTTGCGTGCGCAGCAAAAAATTCGCTCGTGCAGAAGAAGGCGAAAAGGTGTGCAAGGCGATTGGAGGGCAATGGCGCGGAGCTAAGCGAGAAGCGTGGCAAAGCTTCTGCTTGGCCCCGACATCAGATGCGGGCAAAGCTTGCACTGACAGGAGTGAGTGCGAATCCGATTGTATTGATTATAAATGCCTTGGCACGAATGATGTGCCTCGAGATGGCTGTGGATTTATTGTAAAAGGAAAGTCGGTCTGCAATCATCCGAATCCGACCAGGTCTCTCGCCGAAATGATTGTTGATCAGATGCGCGGCATTTCAATGCAGACCGACGCAACGGTTAGATCCAATGGAACAATTAACCCAGAAGGAATGCGACGCACAAAGATTTCGTGGGAGTTGCATTTGCAGGGTAAGCAATCCGTGCCCGCTCTGATCCGTGCTCTTTCAGATGCGGATGTTCAAATGAGAAAAAATGCTGAATTGATGTTAATCGATTTGGCCGGCAATTATTTGAGAGAAGGTTCGCCCAAAATAGATATCCGAGAAGCTGTTCCCGCTTTGATAAATGCCACGGAAGATCACGATCCAGTTGTAAGGGCATGGGCGGCACATGCACTTGCCGAGGTCAGACCAGGTGCCAAGGAAGCAATACCGGCACTGCTTAAGTTGTTGAAAGACCCAGAGGTAGGGCCTAGAAACAATAGCTGTATCGCGCTGGGTCGGATGGGAACCGTTGCTCAAGAGGCGCTGCCCGCATTGCGAGAGGCATTAAAGGACCCAAGCAATGATGTGCGCCAGTTCGCCAGGAAAGCAATAAATAGTATTGAGAAATAATACGCGTCGAATTTTCGACGGCGAAATGACCTCAGGCTAATCTTCGCGGCGGAGGATGTTGATTTCGATGCGGCGGTTGGCGGTGCGACCTTGCGGGGTGTCGTTGCCGGTCACCGGGCGGAACTCCCCGTAGCCGATCGCCGACAGGCGCTGCTGCGGGATGCCGTTGATTTCAAGGAAGCGCAGCACCGCGAACGCTCGCGCCGCCGAAAGCTCCCAATTCGACGAGAACTTGCTGCCGGCGGCTAAAGGGCGATCGTCGGTGTGACCTTCGATCTGAATCAAATTTGGCAGCGCGGTGAGGCTGCTAACGACCTGCTGGAGCACGGGCAAAGATTCGCGTCTTAAGAAGGCGCTGCCAGAGTCGAATAGGACTGGCGCTTCAAAGACGATACGGACTTTGTTCTCGCCGATTTCCAGGCGGGCGATTTTCTGGGTTCCGTAGCGGGTAAACATTTGCTCGATGCCGCCCGCGTCACGCACGAAGCGCTGCTCGGCGGCCTTGATTGTGACCTGCATTCCGACTCCGCGGGTCGAAGCGGCGACGTACAGCAGCAGGAAAAAGATCATCAGGTAACTCATCAAGTCGCCGTACGTCACGGCCCAGAGGGCGGCGCGGTTGAGTTGGTTCTCCAGTTCGCCGTCGCGCTCCTCCCAGAGAGGGTCGCGTTCAGGCCGGAGCACGCAGCGTCGTCCTGGCGCCGGACAAGTAGGCGCCCATGCGCAGTTCGATTTCGTAGGACGGTCGGTTCGAGGCGATCGCGAGAATTCCCTCAATCATCATTTCGAGAACCTGGGTTTCGCGCAATGACAGAAGGCGAATTTGACCGGCCATGGGTACACAGAGGAAATTGGCGACGCTGATGCCGACGAACGCCGATGAGAGGGCCAGCGCCATCGCGGGGCCGAGGCGGGACGGTTCAGACATATTGGTCAAGACTTTGAGCATGCCGAGCAAGGTGCCCATCAGGCCGAACATCGGGGCAAGGGTGCCCAGCGTGCGGAACACGTTGGCGTCTTCCTGGCGGGCGACGCGGCGGCGGCGCACTTCTAGTTGGAGAATCTCCCGCGCGGTGTCGGTGTCATTGCAGGAAGCGGCCGCCTCGATGGCGCGCTTGAGAAAGCCGCCGGCAAATTCCGCGGGTTCAGAGCGCAGGGCCAACAGTCCACCCTCGGCCTGGGCGCGCTTGGCTAAACGCATGACTTCGAGTGCCACATCGTCGCTCGAGGGAAGCTCGCCCGGGCCGATTGCCCAGCCCATTGCGCGCAGAGCGCTGAAAATCTGCATCGCTGGGGTGCTGATTAAGAGGGCGGCAAGCGCACCGCCAAGAACAACAATGATGCCGTGGAGATCGAGAATGTTGCGTCCGGCCCCGGGTTGGGTGAGGCTCCAGGCCATGATCGCAATCGAGACGGCGGCGCCGAGCGCGAGGCTGAGATTTGGCATCGGTTATAGTTTAGTCCGACCGTGTTGCGTTTCCATTTCGACTTCGGCTTGCTCCACCGGACTGGTCAATTCGCGCAGGTATTGAAGGGTATTTTCGCGATCGCAAGGGCGCTGAAGGCATTGCTCGGCGCGCGCGCGCGCCGACGCGACATCGGGCAATGTGTGGACGCAGCGGTAATCCGTCACCGCCTCGTCACGTCGCCCCAGGATGTCATAGAGATGGCCACGCAGAAGGTACAGCATGGTTCGATAGCCGTCAGGTTTATCCGCGGAAAGATCGATCGCCGGACCGAACCAGCTCAAGGCCGCTAACGCATTCTCCTGGGTCAGGCAGTCCGCGCCATTAAGGCCGCAGACGAGGGTCAGCCATTTCGGTTGGAAGCGCTTTGGATCAACGCGCATGTGTTCGTATAAAAGGCGCCCCAGGGCGGACGAACCGGGCACATCACCGATGCGGTGTCGGACGACGGCTTCCAAAAAGACGAAATAGGGGCTTTCCGGGAAATCCGAGCGCAAGCGCTCGAGGACCGGCAGGCCGTGCTCGTAATCACGGAGCTCGTTGATATAAATTTGGCTGAGAAGTTGGGCCGCCTGGTGAGTGGCGTACGGCGCATGGTCCATCGCGTAATGAATGCCCGTCAAACCGCGCTTTTCGTCCCCCTTTAGGCCAAACAAAACGCCGATACGCATCGCTCCGGAAAGGTGTGCGGTTTGATACTCGAAAACCCCGAGACCAAGTCTGGCGTCCGCATATTCGGAATCCACTTTCAGGCACTTCTTCAGATGCTTAACGGCTTTCTTGCCGGTAAAGAATGCGTCGATCCAATGGCGCTTCATCAGCCGCCATTGACCCAAGGTGCCCAAGGCCATTCCGGAGACGAAATAGCCGTCGGCGCGCACGCGCTTGTCCTTGGATACAATATACGCGGCCGATGTTCTTAGCGCCATGTCGACGTCTTCTTCAAATAGGCCCTGCAGCGTCGGCGTCGTCGTGAACAGACCAAATTCCTGGGAGGACTCCCACCAGATTCCGCCGGCATCGAACAAGTAGCCAAACGGGCTTTGCGAATCGAGCGCGATTACGCGCTGAAACGCCCGACGCGATTGCGGATAGTCCAGCGCGTACAGATGATGCAAACCCTCGTCGAGCGCGGCGACAATCGGGGTACTAATGGCCGGACCATGCTCCAGTGCTTGGGCGGGACTCACCAGCCCTGCTAAAAGCGCGGCTCCCGCCAAAAAGACGGCGATCATTAGGTCGGTACGCTCGCGCGGTGGGTTTTCCAGAATTTGCGAATATGGTCCCAGCCTTCCTCGGCCGTTTCCACGATTTTGACCAGCTTCACGTCTTCATGATGGATCATACCTTGCTCGGCCAAATAATTGAAGTCGATCGAGCGTTTCCAAAATTCTCGGCCGAACAACACGATCGGAAGCGGACGCTTTTTCCCGGTTTGGACCAAGGTTAAGGTTTCAAACAGCTCGTCCATAGTGCCGTAGCCGCCCGGGCAGGCGACGAGGGCTTTAGCGCGCATCAGGAAATGCATTTTGCGCAGTGAGAAATAGTGGAACTGGAAACAGAGTTCGGGAGTAATGTAAGGGTTGGGGTCTTGTTCATGGGGCAACGTAATATTGAGTCCGATGCTTTTGGCGTCACATTCCCATGCGCCGCGATTAGCCGCCTCCATAATTCCCGGCCCCCCGCCGGTGACGATCACATACTCAAGGTCTTGTCCGGCTTGTTGAGCGCGCGAAAGAATGGCGGAAAAACGGCGGGCTTCGTCATACCACCGGGAGAGTTCGACTTTTTTCTGAGCGTCGACGACGCGGCGCTTAAGTTCCACATCGCGCGGCGCCTGTGTAAGGTCTTCCTTGGCGGACTGGAGCCGGCGGCGGGCGTCCTCGGGTGATAGCACGCGAGCCGATCCGAACACGACGATCGTGGAGCGAATTTTATGTTCGCGCAATACCATCTCGGGTTTGAGCAGTTCTAACTGGAGTCGTACGGCACGTAAGTCCTTTCGGCTCAAGAATTCCACATCTTCATAAGCCTTCATGTAGGCGCGAGATGAGCGTATTTTTTGTATTAAAGCGTCTTTCTGCTCGGGGAGAAGTTCCTTCACGGGTCGGTGGTTCATGGGTTTCCTCATGGAAGCTTTAAGACGTTCGGCAGCCACAGGCTCAGCGCCGGGCAGTAGGTTACTATCAGCAACGCGGCAGTCAGTATCAGCCAAAACGGAAGAACCGCGCGGTAAAGCGTGGGCAGGGGCTTATCGAAGCGGCGGGAGGAAAGAAAAAGGTTTAGGCCCAGCGGCGGGGTCATGTAGCCGATTTCAAGGTTGAGAAGAAATAACGCTCCCAAATGCACCGGATCGATGCCGTATTGTGCAGCGACCGGAGCGATGATGGGAACGACGATCACGATGGCCGAGAATATTTCCACCATGTTCACGATCAATAGAACAATATTCAGCAGCGCGAGAAATCCCCAGGAGTTGGTGACATGCGCGTGGAGGAATTGGAATATGCGGCTTGGGATTTCGGCGTCGATCATGTAATTCGTCAGGCCTAATGCGCATCCCAGGACGATCAAGATCGAGCCGACCAAAATCATGCTCTGGCGAACTACGCCCGCAAGCGCCGACCAGGGCACGTCCCGATAGACCAGCGTTTCCACGACCAGGACATAAAAAGCCATTACCGCGGCGGCTTCAGAGGCGGTGAACAGGCCCCCGTAGATGCCGCCGACAACGATGAAAGGCAGCGGGATCTCCCAGGCGCAGGCGCGCGTGGCGGTGGCGACGGCCGACCAGGAGAACGGACTTGGTCGTATCCCCTGTCGGCGGGCCACGAACACCGCATAGACCGAGAGGGCCAAAAGGAGCAGCAGGCCGGGGATCGCCGCGGCGGCAAACAGTTTGTCGACCGAAATTTTGCCGACGAGCGCGTAAAGAATGATGGGAAGGCTGGGCGGGAACATGAGCCCCAGGCTGCCCGTAGTCGAGATCAGGCCGAGCGCAAAGGGCTCCGGGTATCCTTGGCGGCGTAAAAGCGGGTAGATCAAGCCTCCCAACGCGATGATGGTGACGCCGGAGGCTCCGGTGAACGCGGTGAAGAGGGCGCAAGCACACAGGCCCGCGACCGCCACACCGCCCGGGAGCCAGCCGAACAGGGACTCAGCCAAGGCGATGAGGCGCTTGGGCGCGCCGCTTTCGGCCAAAACGTAGCCGGCGAAAGTAAAAAGTGGGATCGCGATCAACGAGGGAAGAGAGGCCAGGCGCGGAATCTCGACGATGATGGACTGAGCGGCTTGGGTCGATCCCGCGGCGTGAAATAGCCAGATCCCCAGGCCGCCCAGTAAGGCGAACACGGGTGTGCCGATCAGGGCGAGGCCAAGAAATATTAGCAGGATCATTGGGTTTGCCAATCAAAGAGCGCGTCGATCGCCTTAAAAAGAAGGTGTAATGCGAGCAACGCGAATCCGCCCGGAATCGCCGCGGTCGCGATCCATCGCGGTATCGTCGTGTCTCCGAGGGTCATCAAGACTTCGGAGGCGGTGCGCTCATCGGCGGTGAATGACCAGGCGGCCTTGAGAAGCAGCGCACACACGACGGCGCCAGCCAAAGACGAGAGAAAACGCAGCGGGCTCTTCCAGCGCGGCGGCGCACCCAGGTGCGCGGCCTCCCAAGCGAAGTGTTTTTCTTCATGCGCGGCGAGTGCCGCGCCGAGAAATCCCGTCCACAACACGAGCTGCTTAAGCAAGGTCTCGCCCCAGAGTAAGCCGGAACCGAAATGGCGTAGGACGACTTGGGCGAAGGCCAAAGTCACCATGACGGCCAGCAGCGCGACGAGTGCGGCTGCTTCGGCCGAGGCGACGGCGCTTTCAACTCTTCGCAGTTTTTCGCGCACGAAAAGTAGAGAGCTCCTTTTCGACAGCCTCAAGCAGTTTGGGATCGTAGAGGCGGCCGGCGAGTTCACGGCGCGCGGTGCGGCCTAATTCTTCGTAGCGCCGCAACGACTCGGCATCGGGCTTAGCTCCCAAGGAAAGCCCAGCAGCCTTGAGGGCGGCCATGGCCTTCTCATTTTCAACGCCGGTTAATTCGTTGAGGCGCGACAAATGCTTACGGGACACGTCGGTCAATATTTTTTTCTGATCGGAGGTGAGGGCATCGAAATATTTTTTTGAAATCAACACCGCGCCGGAGGACTGCGCCATCGGCACCGGGTAAATGTTCTTGAGGCGCTGAAACCATTGCAGCGCGACCACGCCGAGCGGCGGTCCATAAACCGCGTCGATCATGCCCGTTTGAAGCGACTGCATTACGTCCACCACCGAAAGTGGCACGGGACTAACGCCCAACGCCTTGTACGCCGCTTGTGCAATGGGATCACCCTCCCAGACCCACATGCGGTTGTGGCGCATGTCCTCGATGCTAGAAATGGGATTCTTACTGAAAATATAGACCGAACCGAGATCAGTCCAGCCGAGGACGACGAAGCCAGCTTTTTCCACAGCGCTCGACAGCTCCGCATCGAATTTATTGCGGACGTGGGTTAGCTCATCACGAGAACGAAACAGCCAAGGAGAATCGATGATGCGCGCGTTCGCGGCAATCTCGCCGAGTCCGACCCCGGTAAATCCCCCCGCTTGGAGCTGGCCGATGCGAATTTTCTTGACCACGTCCTTCTCGTCACCGGAGACGCCGCCCGGATAAAACTTAAATTTCAATGTTCCGACGGTCTTCGCCTCCAACTCCTTCGAAAGATCGGTCATGACATTCATCCAGGAGGATCCTTCCGGAGCAAGCGTCGCGAACTTGATAATTTTCGCTTCCTGCGCAGCTAGGGGAGCCGCGGCGAACAGGGCGGCCAGGAGCGCGCTAGAAATAATCATCGGTTTTCTCCAAAAGTGTGGCGGCTTTGCGTTTGGCGGCTTCGTCGGTCAGGCGCGCTTCTGGCAGTTTTCCCGAAGATGACTCGAGGACTTTCTTCAAGAGTTTGACGAAGAGATCCCGATCTTGGATCGCGA
Source organism: Elusimicrobiota bacterium (assembly GCA_031423795.1). Classification (GTDB taxonomy): domain Bacteria; phylum Elusimicrobiota; class Elusimicrobia; order UBA1565; family UBA9628; genus GWA2-66-18. The sequence continues at coordinate 8,347 of JANPGH010000153.1, forward strand.
CGGCGTACCAGCGCGCGTTGAGAACGTGAGTCATCTGGTAGTCCCCACGTGTCATTTTGTGGGCGCGGTCGAAGGCTTCTTTCGCCTTTTTGGGGTCGCCCCCGAAGAGTACGGGACGAGAGGCGTAATAAACGCCGAAAAAGAGATCTGAACCGGCAAAATGGAATGCCGGGTCCAGTTCGCGAACGCGAGTCATTAAGGCGACGACTTTGGGCAAATCCGCGAGGGCCGCGGCGTCATCCTTGGACAGGTTGATGAAGCCAGCCCAGCCGAAGCCGGCCCAAAATAAGTCCGGAACGTCGTCTTTTACGGCCGATTGGAGTGTGTTGGCGAACGACTCGGGCGATTTTCCGGAAAGCCCTACGAACGTTGGTTTAAGCGCAAGCGCTGTCAGCGCCTGGTCCCGTCCCCGGAGGTACAAACCTTTGGCGCGTGAGGGCTCGGCGTCTTCCAAAAATAAGAATGCGCCGCCACCGAACGCTTCAGCCGCCAAGCGTCTAAGAGGCCGATCCTTAGGGTCGGCGGCGATCAGTGTCTCTAAGAGCTTAAGCTGCGCGGGCATCGCGTCTTTGGCGAGCTGAAAATCGGGTTCTTCCAATGAGGCGGGACGGCCTTGATCCAGAAGGTCCGCGGCGGTGCGCAAGGCAACGTGGTTGACGGCTGAACTGCAGGCGGCGAGTGCGGCCATGAGGGCCGCAAGGAACGTATTCCTCATAATAGATGTGTGGGCGCAATCGTAGCAAAATCGCGGCGGGGCTACACTCTTTAGAGCTGTGATGGGGGACTGATCGTCACGCGCTGGGCCGTCGCAGCACCCCCGCCGAAGGCCTGCCCGGCGCGCAGCGAAAAGATGAACCGGGGGCCACCAGGACCTTGATTGAGCGCATAGGCCAAATCCAAGCGGACGACACCGCCCGAAGTCGAGCGGGTGGACGCGGCGCGCAAGCCGGCGCCGAAGTCGCTGCGAAACCGCGTGGGCGAAAATCCGCTGCCTTCTGGAACCACTGATCCCGATTCCACAAAGATGGCTCCGCCGAAGCGAACTAAGTGAAACCATTCACCGGGGAAGAAGAAGCGGTCCTCCAAGTTCACCAGCAGCGAGCGGCCTCCGGTGAAGCTGTCGTTTTTATACGCGCGCAGCCCGTTGCTCCCCCCCAAGATGATTTGATTTTCTCGGTCGAGACGCCGACCCTGTGTGGCTTCGACATGCGCGACTAACGTGCGGCCGCGCGACCAAAAATAATTTTTCCAGTAAAAATTTGCGTTGGCGCTCGCCAGTCCGTTTTCCCAGCGATCACGAAAAAGACGCCCGCTGACGCTAACGCTGGCCAAAACGAAACGGCCTTCCCCGAGCCGGAGTCCCTGGGAATTGGACAAGTTGAAAATCCACCGGTCTTGGTCTGAGCCAGTTCCCCGCGCCATATAGCCGGTGCGCAGGCGAAGCTCGTTGCCCAAATTGAAGTCCTCGATGCGTTCCATACGATCGATGTAACTCTCCTTGATGTAATCGGGCTGGACCCAAGAATAACCCAGTGTCGGTCCCGAGAGGTGTCGATCAGCGGGCAAGGTCCCGGGAATGGTTCCAGGTGGGGAGCTGGTCTGGCGAAATTCGGCTTTGTCTTCGTACCAGCCGATCTCGACGCGCTGGACAAACCAGCGGTCTTCATTAAGTCGCCGGCCATAGGCGGCCTCTACGACGCGCCGCTTTTCGAAGTAGCGGGAGTATTCCTGCGCATCGCGGAATTGGGCGCCTTCTGCGTTGCTGTTCGACCAGGCAAAAGACAGGGCTTGCGGTGTGTCCAATGAATAGAAGGGATGCGTTAAACTCACGCTCTCGGAGTCTCCGTCTTGCGTGTGCGAAAAAGATCCTCCCAAGGCCAACCGCGAACCCAGAAATCTCGGATCGCCGAGGCTGAAAGTATCGGCATGCTGGGGGCCGCTGGTGGCATTTCCTTGCGTATGGGAGTAACCGATGGACTTCCCCAGCCCGAGGAGATTATTTTCCTCGATGCCGTACGACACCGTGCTTTGCCCTCCGGATGAGGAGATGCCGGCGCGGGGGTTCAGGGTCCAGCTGTCATGGGCGCGTATGTGCGCGTCGATCTGGCCGTCGGGGCGGGCGATGGGAAAGATGTCGACGCGGCGAAACGGATAGTGTCCGCGCAAGTTGCGTTCGGATTGGAGGACAGTCAGCGCGTCCCAACGCGAGCCGGGCTCGAAAAGCAGTTCATTTTTAACGACTGGTTCGCGCGTGATGTAATGGATCCGGTTGGCCAGAAGAAACGGCCACCAATCCTCGCCGGGTACGGTGGGATCAAAGACATTGACTCGTTCGATTTGTATCGTCGCGATGACTGGGCCGGTGGAAGCGGATGGCGGGGTCGCTGCCGAGGCCAACCCGGACGCACCGAGCGCCAGCAGCGCCGACCAAAACTTCATGCCGAGCGTAAGCGGGAAAGAATCTCAGCGGTGGAATGGGAACGGTTGAGGGTGTAAAAATGGATTCCGGGGGCTCCGCCCTCCAATAGCAGGTGACATTGACGCGTTGCCCATTCGACGCCGACGTCGGCGACGGCTTGGGCGTCGTCTTGCACCGCCGCGAGGCGTTCGTCGAGCTCCGGTGGGATGGAGGCGCCGCACATCGCAGTGAAGCGGCGCAATTGCGCGTATCCGGTGACGGGCATGATCCCGGGAACGATAGGAATCATGCAGCCGAGCGAACGCGAGCGTCGGACGAAATCAAAATAGTGGCGCGCGTCGAAGAAAAGCTGGGTGATGCCCCAATCGGCCCCCGATTGGACCTTGCGCGTGAAGGAAGTTATGTCATCGGCGGCGGTGCGTGCTTCAGGATGTTTTTCAGGGTAGGCGGCGACGGCAACCTTAAACCGCCCATGATCGCGAATGTGGGCGACGAGATCGCTGGCGTGAGCATACTCCCGTTCCTCGGCCGGCGGAGGTGGGCCGTCTTTAGGGGCGTCTCCGCGCAAGGCGACGATGTGACGAATGCCAAGGCCCTGCAGTCGATCAAGGATGGCGGTAATCTCCAAACGGTTGTGCGCGATGCAGGTCAAGTGGCACGCGGTGGTCAGTCCCGTTTCGCTTTGCAACCGTCCGGCTGCCTCCACGGTACGGCCGCGGTCGGTTCCCCCGGCACCGTAAGTGAGCGTGATGAAGTCGGGAGCCAACGATTTAAGCGCCTTGACGGAGTCGATGAAAGTCCCGATTTCCGCCGGCGCCTTGGGCAGAAAAAACTCGAAGGAAAAAATCGGGCGCTTGGCACGGGCGAGAAGTTCCGGGATGTCGCTCATGGCGCAACTTCCCCAGAGCGTCGAGCCGATTCTTCGATCAAGCGGCGATATTCGTCGATTTGCAGGGGATCGGTGTTCACTAGGCTTGCGATACGGAAATCCGCCGTCGCGTTAGTGTATTGGCGCCGCGCCGTCCACACCGAGGCGCGATTGCGGTAATAACGGTCGCCCAGGGGATTGAGCGAGATCGCTGCGCTGAAATTTTCCAAGGCTTCATCTTCGCGTTTGAGCGCGAAGAGTCCCAGTCCGAGCCCGTTGCGGGCGGCGGCGCTAAGCGGGTCGGCCGAGACGGCCTGCTGGTAGTACGAGAGGGCTTTTTTTGTGTCGCCCGCGAAATAGGCGACATTTCCTGCGCGCAGGAGCGCTTCGGCGTTTTTCGGTTCGTTCTTCAAGACTTTTTCCAATTCCGCCGCGGCCGCCTTGTGCAGACCTCGCAACGTCTTGGCCACCGCCAGACGAATGCGGGCGTCGGAATCCTGCGGAGCGAGTTCGAGCGCGCGGGAAAAATCATGTTCGGCCGCTTCGAGCGCGTCCTGAGCGGAGAGCGCGTTACCGCGTCCGACATAGGCGTCGGCCGACAATCCATCAAATTCCATGGCCTTGGTGAACTCGACGACGGCCTTGTCGAACAAATCTGCGCTCTGGAGGGCGTCGCCGCGCAGTACGAGAACCGCGGGATCGCGCGGGGTTTCCTGCATTTGCGGCTCGAACTCGCCGATCGCCGCCGTGAAATCTTTTCCATTCGGATGACCTGGAGCGAAGCCCGAAAAAAAACTGCGCGCAGATGGATCGCGGACGAGAGCCTTGAGATACGCCCGGTGGGCTTCGCGGTATTGGCGCAAGCCTGCATGCGCGGCTGACATGGCCAACGACACTTCGGCGCGGCGTACGGCAAGTTGCTGGGCGTTGTCGAGGTCTTCGAGCGCTCGGGTGTACTGCTTCTGGGAGAGTTCGGCAAGCGCCTTTTGAAAGTAAGCCGGTCCGTATTGCGAATCGATCGTCAGGGCCTGGGTGCAGTCGGCGATCGCGCCTTGAGGATCGTCCGACAGGCGTCGGAGTTGGCAAAGATCCGTCCACGCTTCCTTCGAGCGGGGCTCGATCTCGGTCGCGCGGCGCAAATCCGCTAAAGCTTCGCGCGATCGACCTAGGGCCGCGTACGCGCGCCCACGATGAATCGCCGCCGACATCAGACGTGGATCCTTGGCGAGCGCTTGGGTCAAGTCGCGCACGGCTTGATCGTAGCGCCGGGCGCGCAGGCGCAAATCTCCGAGCGTGTCAAAGGCCGTCGCATTTTGCGGTTCAAGCTCGAGGGCTGCGTCGATGTCGGTTTTTGCTCCGACGTGATCCCCGAATTCGAACTTGGCTTGGGCGCGCCTTTCCAGGACGCGCGCGGACGCGCCTTTCAAGCGTAAGGCAGCATCGAAGTCGGCCAACGCCTTGAGGTAGCGCCGGTTCTTTAGAAGAAGTATACCCCGATTGAAGAGGAATCCTTGATCCTGCGGCGCCAAAGACACGGCTTTAGAAACATCGGCGAGTCCCGCGCTCGAGTCATTGAAGGCGTTCGCGCGCAAGGCGCCTCGGCCATTGTACGCCGCCGCTGAATTTGGGTCGATCTGGAGCGCGGTATTAAAATCCTGCATCGCGCGCTGGGGCGCGCCGTTGCGGGCAAAATGACTGGCACGAGAAACCAGGAGGTCGACTTGCTTCGGCGCTAGTCGCAGCGCGCGGGTAAAGTCTTCTAGGGCTTTTTTATCCATGTCGAGCCTTGACTCAAGGGCGCCGCGGGCGGCGATGGCGGTAGCCGAGTCCGGCGCGATGGCGACGGCTTCATCGAGGTCGGAGAGCGCTTTCTTTGGATCGGAGCCCGCCTCCAGCGCCCGCGCCCTTCGCATCAGTATTGCGGCATCCGGAGCGGTGGACAGGCCCAGCGCGCGACTATAGGCGTCGATCGCCTCGCGCCACAGCTGAATCGAGACGTAGCGTTCGGCGATAGAGAGCGCTGCTTCCGGCGTCAATTTCCCAGCGATCAACGCATTGTGAAGGTCGGCTAGCGCGAGTTCTCGGCGGTTTGCGCGCCAGTGGATTTCGGCGCGATTAATGTAGGGCTGGTAATCGTGAGCGTCCGCGTGCACGGCGCTTTCCAGCTCCTTCAGCGCCAACGGCTCGTCGCCTTGCTTGGCATAGATCGCGGCCCGGCCCAAATAAGGGTAGATGTACTCCCCCTCCAACAAAGTGGCGCGGTCATAGGCTTTGAGCGCGCGAGTCATGTCGTTTTGGCGTGCGAGGCACGCGCCAAGCAAACCGAAGGCCGCCGCAAAATCCTGATTGACGCGCAGAGCTTCGGTGAGATCGGCGATCGCTTTCGGCATTTCTCCGAGCTCGTAGCGAATTTGCGCCCGCGCATACAGCCAGAGCGGGACGGAAGGACGGGCGGCGAGAGCCGCGCTGAAATCACGTTCCGATTTCCGAAGTTGCCCTTGCTCAAAGAGAACGCGTCCGCGCGCGGCGAGAGCGTCGGCGGAGCGTCCGGTCGCCCCGGCCGCTGCGTCCGCACTACGAAGGGCATCGGTCAGCTTGCCGACTGCAATGAACGCGGAGCTTTGGGCGATCAAGGAGTCGGCGTCAAGTTTTCCGGAGCCAAATCGCGCGAGCGCCCGACCCGCGTCCTCCCGTTCTAGGGCAAGCTCTCCGGCGACGCGCCACAGACGGGAGCGCAGGGCGAAGGCGCTGCCGAGTTTAGGGTCGTCTGTGATCGCCGCATTCACCAGGTCGCGCGCCTCGCGGAATTTTCCCGCCTCGAATAAGCGCCGAGCTTGGCCATACGTGTCTACGGAATTGGCGCGAGCGGACGCGCTCGGTAAGACGGCCGACAGGCAAACCATCAGGGTGAGTCCGGCGAGTGAGCGGGAGAACATGGGCGAAATCAGAGGTAATAATCCCGGACCCAGCGATGGGCGGCGATGGAAGCCAATTCGCGGGCGTCGAAATACGCGCCATCGGCGGCGCGCGCGTTAGACGTGACATGAGACACCCGGCGCATACCGGGAATGACAGTTGAGACCCCGTCGAAGCTGAGACAGAACTTCAAGGCCGCGGCGGACAGAGTCTCGGCTTTCGGACCGACTACAGCGCGGGTTAGGGCCTCGGCGCGGGAACATGTCTCGACCAGGCGCTCCCCACCGAAATAATGCGAGCGAAAGTCCTCCGGTTGGAAGCGCGTCTCGCGCGTCAGAGTGCCGGTCAGGCCGCCTTCGTCAAAAGGGCAGCGCGCGATTATGCCGACGCCGCGCTCGCGGCACAAAGGGATTAAGTTGTCGACCGCGCGTTGGTCGAACAAATTGAATAGGACTTGGACGACGCCGACCGTCCCGCTGCGGATCAATTCGAGGCCTGAGTTGGGATCGTCGCTGTTGAGCGACGCCCCCCAATGGCGAACCTTGCCTTCTCGCTTGAGGGCGGACAGGGTTTCAGCCAATTCCGGCCACAGCGGATCGCGCAGCCAGTTGTCGTGCCAGACGTGGAACTGGACAATGGTGAGTCCCTCGACAGCCAGATTGCGCAGGGAGCGCTCGACACTCAGTCGTACCCACTCCGGGGTGAAGACATGTTCGAGCCGGGCCCGTTGGTGGCCGGGCCATTCCATATTCTTGGGCGGAACTTTAGTTGATACAGTGACCTGCTGGGGATTGTCTTTCAGGATCCGGGCGATAAGACGTTCCGAATGGCCGTGTCCGTAGGCGTAGGCGGTGTCGAAATAATCCATACCCGCGTCGAGCGCGGCGCGCAGAGCTTGCAGAGACTCGCGATCGTCGGTGTGGCCCCACATCGATTTGCCGATGCCCCAGCCCCCGAACCCAATCTCTGAAACGGAGAGGCCGGTGCGGCCGAGCGGACGATGCGGAAGGGTGTGCTCGGAAATCATTGGTCCACCTTGACTTGCAGGCCGATTGAACCGATCACATCGGCGACCGCCTCGCAGCGTTCCTTTGCGCTGAGATAGATCACCGCCGAGCCGCGGGTGTGCACTTCGTGGGAGATGGCGCGCGCTCGAGACAGCGAGCAACGTGTGGCGGTCATCACGATTTTCTCGACCTCGTCGAAAGTGTGGCAGTCGCAGTTAAAAAGGATGGTCTTCCAGGGGTCGGCGAGGTGGCCGTCGTCGACGTGCGCTTGCGGCCAGCGTTGAGCGGCGGCCGCGCGTGCCATCGCGGGATCAGAGCCCCAGCCATTGCAGCGGTTTCCATTTCTCAATCGCCTCGATGGATTCCCCCGAACGGCGCAAGCGAAAGCGGCGCTTCAGCGCGCGCGCGTCGACAATGAGGGCCTTGCGCTCATTGTCCAAAAGGCCGACCCGCTCTTGCCGTGTCATCCAGTCGGCGAATGCCAACGCGTCGGCGATTGGGGCACCGGCGCCCATGGGTGTGCTTAGACGGGCGTAATCCAGGAATAAAGCGCGGTAACGTGTGCCCAGCAGGCGTACGGTTTGGGGTAAGAACTGCGCCGACTTCCAGAGGCGCTCAACGGCCTGCGAAACGTTCGTCATATCGAGGCAGTCTAGCAGGTCGCCTCGGAAGGCGTCAAGCGAAGAATCTGGGTCCTTGGACCTGTGGATAAGTGGATAACTTTGGGGATAGTAATAATATTTTCATATGGTGCCAGGGTTTTATTCTTTAAATTGCTCAGGAATTGCTGATATTACTCTTTGCCGCCTTTTCGGCCCATTCGACCTAGTCGTAATGGGCCTTGGAATCGGTAATATATAGGTCTTAGGGCGAGTCCCCGATATTTCTACCCGTATCGTCCGGATCGCCACAGCGAATTGATACCATCTCCGCCGTGACTTTGGAAAAAATATTCGGCCCAGACGGGGCTTTGCCGCGCGCCTTGCCCGGCTGGGAGCCGCGCGGCCCCCAAGAGGACATGGCCGCCGCCGTGGCCCAAGCTTTGGACCGGGAAGAAAGGCTGGTGATCGAGGCGGGCACGGGTGTGGGCAAATCTTTGGCGTATTTGTTGCC
>JANPGH010000154.1:0-17179 GCA_031423795.1 Elusimicrobiota bacterium
CAACGGCCTCTAACGGCTTACGGCAACGACATTTCTCTGGATTTGGCCTAACGGCAACGGCTACGATAACGGCAAGGAAAACGGATCAAGACGAAGACGACGGCTTACATCAAGTGTTGCAATAGCTATTAGATGTCGGGCCGTATTATGAGGCATGTTTGAAAATGTTAGCACTCTTGCATTGTCGGAGAGGGGGGGTTACTCTCATGAGGGTGATAACAATTTCGAATGAACGCCTTTTAGCTTTCTCGCGAACCCTCGCCGAATCGGTGCGCAGCGGTCTCCCCTTGGCCAAGACGCTTCGCGCCATTGCGAGGTCCGTGGGCTCCGGCCGCGAACTCGCTACGGCCGCGGATATGGTGGGTCAGGGGAAAGCCCTTCATGAATCCCTCGGGGCACAGCAGATCTTCCCTTCTCTCTTCATCGCTTTGATTCGGGCCGGCGAAGAAGCGGGAAAGATCGAGAAGTTCCTTGACCGCTTCAGCGAATCGGTCGAGGTCAAAATCGAGTTTCAGCGAAAAATTAAGCGCACGCTCTTCTATCCCGCGGTCGTCACAGTCATTGTCGGCGCTCTGTTCATATTTTTTTCTGCGAGAATCATCCCGATTCTCGTGCAGCCGATTGTGAACGCCGGTGTTCCCTTGTCCGGCGCGACTCTGGCAATCATTGCTATTGGACAATGGCTGCTCACGCATTGGCTGCTTCTCCTGGTGTCAGCCTTCGGGGCGAACTTGGCGTTCTCACTGTTTTGGAGTTCGCGGCCGGGATGCATAGCCCTGGCCCTAGCCGGACATTGGCTGCCCGGCGTCCGGTTCGCTTGCGAAGAAGTCCGTTTCTATACCGTCGCCTCAAGCTTCGAGCTTCTACTGCGCGCCGGACTTCGTCCGGGTGCGGCGATCGACATTCTTTTAGATGTCTTCCGTGATGATCCCGTCACCCGGTACCGCCTATCACACGCGGCGCAAATGGTATCCGAGGGGAAAACATTTTCGGAAAGCGTCGGCGTCTGCATGCCTTCAGAGGATCGTCCCCGACTCAAGATTGCCGAGCAAGCGGGACGTCTTGATGAGGCATTCGGAGAAATCGCCAAGATGCATCGAGATTGGTATCTGCATCGACTTAAGTTTACTGCCAGTGCCATCCAGATCTCCGCGACCATCGCCATGGTCCCCGCGTGCTTCGGCTTGATCTTCTGCCTTCTTTGGCCGACCTTGTCGCTCTTCGGCGCCGCGGAAAAGCTGTTGTCGGGAGCGGGGTCCTCCGCACCGAACCACTATAGTGTCACGCCACCGCCCACGCCGGAATCGACCATCACTGTCGAAGAAGCCGCGGCAGCGCTTTTCAATGAATCCAAGGCAAAGGAGATCGTGAATTTCATGCAGGCAAGCCCGCTGCGTACCGCTGAGACGGTCGCGACACACCTCGCGCCATCCCGCCCACCAACCCTACAGAAGCGTCCAAAGCCGTTGACGCCGATGCCGAAGTTAAAGCCTGGTCCCGCGTTCAGAAAGCCTTCCATCAATAAAATCGAGCCCACAGCCGTTCAATCGGCTTTGCCGTGAACTGTTTATTGGTCTCCGTAATACTACTTATCCGATCAGGCATAATTCCTAATAGATGCTGAAGTGGTAATGGCCGATAATGAGAGCATGAACAACGAAACCCAAGTCATTGACGGCAAGCCGTTCCTGAGCGACATAATGCTGCTTCGTGATCGTGCACGCAAGCACATCGAGAATGGCGCCGTAACCGAAGGCTATCGCGGCGACATAGAAACCGTCATCAAGGTTCTTAATGAGGCGCTTGCAACCGAGATTGTCTGCGTATTGCGCTACAAACGCCATCAGTTCATGGCGAAAGGCATCCATGCTCAGGGCGTCGCGGCCGAATTTGCTGAACACGCCGCCGAAGAGCAGGCCCACGCCGATCTCATTGCCGAGCGTATTGTGCAATTGGGGGGTGAGCCGGATTTTTCGCCAAAGGGGCTGGAAAGCCGTAGTCACGCCGAATATGTGGAAGGCAAGAACTTGTCAGAGATGATCCGTGAAGACCTCATCGCCGAACGCATCGCCATTGACAGCTACAGAGAGATCATCCAGTACATCGGCGACAACGATCCCACCACCCGCGTGATGCTGGAAAAGGTCCTCGCGCAGGAAGAAGAGCACGCCGACGACCTCTCATCGCTGCTGGCGACCAAAGAACTCTAAATCCGCGCCCGACGCGTACAATTACAGCGACGGCGAGCAACACTTGCTCGCCGTCGCTTTTGCTTATGCCCTCAAACGATCAGCAGCTTCTCATCATGCTGATGATGATCACAATAGGGAGCGGAACGCCGATTAGCCATAAAAGGACGCCGCTGCCGACCCCGCCCTTCTTGTTTTTGATTGTCTCTAAAAAGTTCATCATTCCTCCCTAACGGGTGCCTGTTTCCTGCTTAACATCATTAAGCTGGCCCTGCAATTTTTTGTCGCCTTGATTGGCGATATATCCTTGAATGAGGTTTAGCACTAAGGAAACGAGAACGACTCCTTCGACCACGCGCAAGCGTATGTGCAGGTTTTGAGGACTCAGATTCCGGCCCTTTTCGGCTTCCACGACTTTTCCTGCTTCGCTCATAGATTCTCCTTTTCGATGCTTTAACGTCGGGTGGAGCTATTAAGAATCATATTCTTTGTCACGCGGTGCGCCTATACGGAATATTACGCACCGGTATAAGGGTTTATTCTCACTATTGCTGCGAGCGGTCGCAATGCCTTATACTCCGTGAACGCGGAGGCACAGCGCCCATGAGCAATATTGTTTTCTTCTGGACGAGCAGCGGCATAGAGACGGCGGAAGAATTCATTCGTCTCCAGGACGAGGACCAACAACAACGCCTGCGTTCTGCGGCTGAGGAACTAAGTCGGACCGGCCAGATCACAAATTTCAACGCCTCGCACCTCAAAAATGGGCATTGGTCGATCTGGCTCAACGATAAATCCGGTGAACTCTGCAATTTTCGTCTTTACACCAGCCCATTCGTCGATTTTAAGAAACGCGCTCCTGTTGCTACAGCGACAACTCAACGAAAACTCGTGATCAAGGAAGCGGCACCGGGGCGTCCGGGCGATGATTATGTCTGGACCGACGCCGCCGCGTATATCAAAAGTCATTTCTCGGGCCGTGTTCGCGACCAGCTGCTCGCGGCCTTGGAGCGCGCCCTCACCGGACTCCCCGCGGCGGACGGCAGCGTGGAGATCCATCGGCATGGCGTTACTTTGCGGGCCGTGTCTGATAGCGCCCTTAAGGGCTATGACGCGCAAGTGGATTCCAAATGGGACGAGGATTAAGCCGTGAGTCACTTGCCCGTCAAAAGATGAATAAGGAGGCATGGTTTATGGGAAGAAATGCGCGTAGGGAAGTCGTTTCTTGCCTCATTTCCTGTTTTTTCATTACTGCGACTTCCGCTTTTGCGCAATCGACCCCACCCTTCGATGAAGTGATCTACATTTCCGGAGGCGGCTCGGCAAGGCGCACTGATATAAAGAAACGGGCTGAGAAACTCCGCGCGATTTTTGAAACCGGCACTCCCGATCATCGAGCCAAAGTCACCGTGTTTCAACCCGACACCGTGCTTGGCGTCAAGGATCTCGCGCTCCTGACCTATTCTCCCGCTTTTAAAAATAAAATCGCGGCAAAAATCGCGGCCGGAGGTCCTCACACGCATATCCTGGCGAGCAGCCTTGGTGCCGGAGAGTTGCGCGACAACATTCTCGATTTGGCCTTAAAGATTAATCCCCATCTTCATCTTGGAACCATAGTGTCTATCGAGCCGATGTTGCCGACATTCGGTCAAACCACGCAAAAAAGAACGGCCTCGAAGGGGTTGGACTTCGATCTTTTCCTCAACATAGAGCTTCGCTATCGGGGGCCTGCCGCCGACTCGTTTAGGACCGCAATGAGCGCCCATCGCTACGTGCCTGACAATTGCACCGAGCAAAAATGTTTTTTCATCGGTCAGGATAAAACAGAGGTGAATATCGGCGCAGACTTTTACAATACTTTTCTCGCGCACGGGAAATCGGTTGGCCGTTATGAGGATCAAGGACAAGTGGTCTTAACCCACACCGTCGCCGCGCGGCACGCCGCCGAACCCCCGCGCAGCATTCTGCTTTTGCGCAATGAGATGGAGCGCTGGCAAAAAGAGAATCCCATCGACAATCCTTGATTCCATTCCCAGATGAAGTCCCGTCGATAATAAATAGTATAGTGCGCTATGCGCAAGTTGCTCCTCATCGTCGTCGTATTTTTTCAAGCCGCGTGTATGACGGTGGAGACGCGCATCGATTTCGTTGACGGCACCAATTTTAAGCATTTTCATACCTTCTACTGGGCCGGCAAGACCGCCGCGACCACCGGTGACCCCCGAATCGACGAGAACACCATGCTCGCCGACCGCATCCAAGCCACTAGCGTGGCGGCACTGATCGCGCGCGGGTTCACCCCCGCGCCTGTGGAGACTGCCGACATGAAGGTAAGCTGGAACGCGGGGATTCTCCAAAAAGTCGACCCGGATCCATCGAAATCAGTCACTATCATGTCGCCGCCCGGCTCGCTTGCGACGGTCAAACAAGAAGGGATTCGAGCTTACGAGCAAGCGGTCTTGACGCTGGAGATCCTCGACAGCAAGACTGATAAGGCCGTCTGGCAGGCCGTCATCAAGGGGGAACTCTACGAAAGCACTCCCCCAGAGACCCGCGCACGCCGCATCCACGACGCGGTCGCGGCCGCCTTATCCAAGTTCCCACCGCACTAAACCTCCAAGCTTCGTTACCGCATCGCGCAGCGCGCTGCGCAGGCCTTCTTCGATGGTCGGATGATAAAACGGCATGCGGAGCATCTCGAAAACGGTCAACTTCTGTTGAAGCGCCCACGCCATTAGATGCGCGAGATGTTCTCCTGCAGGTGCGACCATCTCCGCGCCGAGAAATTTGCCGTCGGTCACGCCGGCATAGATATGCAGCAAGCCGTGGTTTTCCGACATGATGAGCGCGCGCGCCTGGGTCTCGAAGCTCGCTTTGCCCGTGACAAATCGTCCGTGCTTCAATTCAGCGTAACTTTTGCCGACCACCGCGAGGTTGGGGGCGCTAAACGTAATGGCGATGGGCGCACGGCGTTTAAAGCGCCGGATCTTGTGATGGACGCTGTTGTAGCCCGCAATCCGACCATCGTCTACGGCCTCGTGTTGCAGCGGCCGCCGGCCGCTGGGATCTCCCGCAATATAAATGGGAAGGCCATGCAATTTCATGGTCATCGCATCGAACCGGGGTACTCCCCGTTGATCGAGAGCGGCACCGAGCGCTTCAAGCCCGATTGAACTGAGATTGGGGCGTCGCCCGAGGCTGGCGAGGACCAAATCCCGCGGATAAGCGCGTCCGTTCGCCCTGACCTCGACGTGTGCAGAGCGATCCTTTAAGCGGACTTCGCTATTGAAGTGGATTTTGAACTCCTTGGCGAAATGGCGTCGCGCGTAGGCGTTGAGCACAGGATCTGTGAGCGTTCCCACGCCTTGTTTGCGGTCAAAGGCGATGACGTCGCAGCCAAGCCGAAACAGGGCTTGCCCGATCTCGAGTCCAATAGAGCCCAGACCAATCACGCCAATGCGAGGTGGAAGATCCTCCAATTCGAAGAGGGAATCTGTGGTGGCGATCCGTGGTCCTAACGCGCGAAATTCCTCTAGCATCTCCGGATGTGAACCTGTTGCTATAATCGCGCGCTTGGCGAAGAATTCTTTCTTACCGACGCTCAGCGTATTGGGCCCGATGAACTGGGCCCGACCGCGGACAAGATGGCTTCCTAATTGTTTGGTTAAAAGTACGGCCGATCCCGCAAAGCGGTCGCGGAGTCTGCGGACATGTGCGAGCGCTTCCGGGATGTCGAGGCTGACTTTGTCGCCGCCATGTATCCCGTGCCCATCAAGGAGGCGGAAGCGGTGGTAATCATTAGCGACTTGGATCAGCGCCTTGGAAGGCATGCAGCCCACGCGCGCGCACATCGTACCGAGGGGGCCGTCGTCGATCACGATGAAATTGTTCGTGACCTTACGCACTTCCGCGAGCGCGGCGAGGCCCGCGGAACCTGCTCCGACGATCGCGACGTCGACCCGCTTGGTCATCAGACCAGACGGGCATCCATGGTGATCTTTGCCGCCGCGCCGAGCAATCGCGAAATCGGGCAACCGGCTTTGGCTTTCTCGGCTGCCGCTTGGAATTTGGCCACGTCCGCTCCGGGAATTTTCGCCGTGACGTCGAGATGGATGGCGGTAACGGTCCAGCCGACCTCGAGCTTGTCGAGGCTGACGGCGGCTTTGACGTCGATGCTGTCCGCTGTTAGCTGTACGGACGCAAGTTGGCCGGAAAGGGCCATCGAAAAACACCCGGCATGGGCAGCCGCGATAAGCTCCTCGGGGTTGGTACCCGGCTCGTTTTCGAAGCGAGTCGTAAATCCATAGCGCGCTTCTTTGAGGACTCCGCTTTCAGTCGAGATACGACCCTTGCCGTCTTTCAAACCGCCCTGCCAAACCGCCGATGCATTTCGTTTCATTTTAATCTCCTTATTCGCCAACAGAATACGGAATTCACCACCCTGACAGCTACCCGTAATAATACGCTGGCGCGCGGGTATAACTCCGCGCTGACGTTCAATCGCCGATCATGCATAATGCATCCATGAAGACCCCGACCGATGAAAAGTTGGATGAGGCGCTCGCTGAGTCCTTTCCGGCCAGCGACGTACCGACGTTGACAACCGCGCAGAGTCGTCCGGCATGGAAAATTCCGATAGACTTCGTCGCATCAACCTCGCGGCGCTGCATTTCGTCTCTCCGGCAACTATTCGAGAAACGAGCGTAATGATTAACCCGAATTCGCCCTCAAGCGTGGCCCTTTTGTGGCTGACCGGGCTTGCGATTGTTTACCTTTCCATCAGGATCTTAATCCCGGTCGCCGGCGCGGTCGCCGCCGCCGCGATTATAGCCTCAGCCATTTTTCCGCTACACAAGAAAATCGGCCATTTCGCGCCGAAGCGCCGCACCGAGGCGGCTTTCGCGACGACGGCCGCCCTTTGCCTTTTCATTGGCGGACCGATCCTTATTGCCTCATGGTTTCTCACCCACCAAGCCGCTCATGCCTACACCACGACGCGTGAGCTCATACAGGACCACGGCTTGGGACTATGGACTCCGCCGGCCTTCATCGCCGGACTTATTGGGAGGTCAGAGGTCGACATCCGAAAAATTTTGACCGAGAATATGGACGCAGTCGGTGCTCCCGCTACTCGGTTGATAGGCGCGGTTTTGCACAATCTCGGCGCGTTAGGAGCGGGCTTCGTCGTATTTCTCGCGATGTTAGTACTGTTCTTGAGGGACGGTCCGGAGATCATGGTTGCGATCGAACGATCGTACCCTTTGTCGAAGGATCGCAAAATTGTGGTGCGCGAGAAGATCGATGGCGCCATAACTGCGACCGTTCATGGCGTCTTCTTGATCGCCGTTATCCAAGGCATATTGGCGGTGTTGGGTTTAGCTATTTTCCGCGTCCCATACGCGGTATTGCTCGGAGCGCTCTGCGCCGTATTGTCTCCGATACCATTTATCGGTTCGGCCCTGGTGTGGATTCCGATCGTTGCGCGAATCGCTATGCAAGGTAATACGGGCAAGGCCGTGCTCTTAGCCGCCTGGTTCGTCTTCATCGTGGGCCTCTCCGACAACGTCGCGCGCCCCTTTTTATTGCGCAGTAAAATGCAAATCCCAATCCCGGTCATCGTCGCCGGCGTTTTTGGGGGGCTCGCCGCGTTCGGAATATCTGGGGCTTTCTTCGGTCCGATTATCGCGGCGGTCGCGATGGCTCTATTTGACGCTTTTGGTGAATCGAGCGCTTCCGATAAATCTGGCGCCTCATCTCATACTTGATGGAGGTCAAGACCAGTTAGGGTATGCGCAACGCACCCGACTTGAACGCGCGCGACGCGGTCTGGTAGTACGCGATCGCTTCGTCCAGCAACCGCGCATCCACGGGCGCTGGAGTCTCCGCGTAAGTCAGCGGGTCAACTCTAAAGCTTTCCACGCGGCTCTTGGGAAGCAACACCGTGAGGATGTTGTCACGCAGATACCCCAACTGCTGATAATTGCTGATGAACGCCCTTCCCGGGTTTCGCCCGGCCTTGAACATCGAGCGGCCAAAAAATTGGTCGCCACTCTTCTTGCCCAGGATCTCGATCAAAGTCGGCGCGACGTCGATTTGACTCACGATTGGCTCATACACGCCAGGAGCCAGAAGAGAAGGGGCATAAAATAACATCGGGATCAGGTAATTCTGAACCGGAAGGCTCGCCTTACCGGCGACGGACGCGCAATGGTCGGCCACAATGACGAAGAGGGTCTCCTTAAACCACGCCCGGTTCCTCGCTTGATCGATGAATCTTCCGATCGCGTAGTCGGTGTACTTAACGGCGCCTTCGCGTCCTCCGGGCGAGGGGATGTCGATGCGACCGGCGGGATAAGTATACGGACGATGGTTCGACGTAGTCATGATATGGGCGAAAAAGGGCTTGCCACTTACGGCCTCGTGGTCGAGTGCGTCCGCCGCGTTTTCGAAGAGCGACTCGTCGGCGACGCCCCAAATATTGGAGAAGACCACCGATTTGGGCGGGAAGTCCTTTCGATCCAGGGGGCGGTAATCGTTTCCTTTGAAATAGGAGTTCATGTTGTCAAAATACCCATATCCGCCGTAAATGAAGAGAGCGGAATATCCCTGCCGACTTAAAAGCGACCCTAAGGTCGCGAGGTGGTCGTTGTGGGGACGGCGCACGACGGATTGGCCCGGGATGGGGGGAATGCCTAGGGACAATGCCTCCAGGCCGCGCACGGTGCGCGTACCTGTCGCAAAAACCCGTTCGAATTTTAATCCGCCGCGCGCCAGCGCATCGAGACGTGGCGTCAGGCCCTGCGTCGAGCCGTATGCGCCAAGAAAGGACGCCGACAAGCTCTCGACGGAAATCAACACGACGTTTTTCGGCCGCTTCTTGAAGGGTATTTTGTCGCGGGACGCGCGGCCGACACCCAAATTTTTCAGGATGGCGTCAGCAGAGTATTGTGGAAGTGTCCGGTAAAACTTGTCGTAATCAAGCTCGTTTCGGTGCATGGCCGCGGCGAACGTGAGCAAACCGTTGCCAGAAAGCTCGTCCGCGTATGCATTGCCGGAGCCGTGCATTTGATCGACATCGACGATGCTCAAGCTCAACACCGGCAGCGCCAGCGCCGCGGCCGCAAAGCCTAGCCGTCGCCTTTGACTAAAGCTTTCTTTCGAGTCGATCGCGCGAATCAGCGGTAAAACTGCCCGGACGATCGCGGCAGCGGCGGCGGCGACCGCGAGCATGATCCAAAAGACCGAATAGGATTCTCGGATATTGCCGATAACCTCGTGAGTGTACAGGAGATAATCGACGGCGATGAAATTAAGACGCGTGGAAAATTCAAGCCAGAACGTTGCTTCCGCCGCGGCAACGAATAAAAGGATGAATGCTCCGATCCATAGCAACGTCGCGCGCGTCCAGACGTGCCGGCGGCTCGCCCGCAAGCGGTTGGGCAGTAGCGCTTCATAGAGACATAGTGGCGAAATCATCACGGCGACAAGCGCGAGATCGAAACATAATCCCTTGGCGATGATCCCGGGCCAAAAGGAAGGGGGCACCAAGCCTAGTCCCGCGTACGCGGCAAGCCCGAATCGAGTGGCGGTGAACAACGTGAGCGCCAGCAAAGCGAACAAGAGGGGAACGGACCAGATCGCCGGCGGCGCCGGGCGCGGGTATTTCACAAAAGCGTCCCTCGAAATACGAAGGATGCTACCGTAAAGTAGATGATCAGACCGGTCACGTCGACGAGGGTGGCCACAAAAGGAGCTGACGCGGTCGCGGGATCGAAACCTAATTTACGCAGCACAAACGGCAACATGCTGCCGATGATCGACCCGAACATCACGACGCCGATGAGGCTACACCAAACCGTCAAGCCCATCAGGTACGGGTGCCCTTCATATTTCTGCCAGCCTAGCCAGTACCAGACTCCGATCCGGAACATGCCGATGCCCCCCAGGAATATGCCCAGCGCCAGGCTGGAGAGGAACTCCTTGCAAAAGACCCGCCACCAGTCTTTCAGCTTGACTTCCTGCAGGGCCAATGACCGGATCAGGATCGAAGTGGCTTGCGATCCAGAGTTGCCGCCGGAACTGATGATCAGGGGCACGAAAAGTGCCAGCACGGCCGCCTGTTCGATCGAATGTTCATACTTTCCCATGGCGGTCGCCGTCAGCGTTTCACCCAGGAACAACGCCGCGAGCCAACCTCCGCGTTTCTTGACCATTGGCCAGAATCCGGCTTCGAAGTAGGGAACATCCAATGCCTCCGAGCCGCCCAACTTCTGGATTTCTTCGGTCGCACGCCTCTGCGCCGCATCGAGGACATCGTCCGCGGTAATGATGCCGAGCATGTTTCCCTCAGAATCAGTCACGGGAAGAGCCGACCGATCGTATTTCTGAAAGGTGGAAATGACTTCGTCGCGGGGTGCCGCGGCTGTGACAGCGACGTGCGGTCCCTCGGCAAGCGCAATATCCATCACCTTCGCTTCTTCCTCGGCCACGACCAGCGACCCCAGCCGGACGTCCTCGACGAGCTTCCCTTTTTCATCGATGATGTAGAGGATGTTGACCGTCTCCATC
The DNA here is from genome assembly GCA_031423795.1 of Elusimicrobiota bacterium. GTDB lineage: Bacteria > Elusimicrobiota > Elusimicrobia > UBA1565 > UBA9628 > GWA2-66-18. The sequence goes on from JANPGH010000154.1 coordinate 10,758, forward strand.
CCTTTGCCTTTGGCACGGACCTGAAGAAGCGCTTCACGGGCCGTCATGTCAGGCCGAAGGGCGACGTACTTGGGCGTCATGAAGCGGCCGGCCGTCCCCGGCGGATAACCGAGGAGTTCACGAGCAGCCGCGAGCTCGTCCGGCGGAACGGCTTCCACGATTCGGCGTGTGACTTCCGCCGGCAGTTCCTGGAGAAGATGGGCCTGGTCGTCGGGGCTAATGCCCGCAAGGAGGGTGCGCATTTGGTCATGCGATAGGGTGTGTATCAATCCGGACTGGTGATCCGCAGGCAGGTAAGAGAAGACTTGGGAAGCCAGCTCCCGCGACAGCAGCCTGAAAACCGCCACGTCCTGTTCGTCGGGAATGTCAACGATGAGATCAGCTATGTCTGCCGGATGCTGAAGCGAGAGAAGGGCTCTAATTTCATCCCATTTTTTATCTTGAATTAGCTTTTGGAGATACGAGCCGAGAATCTTGCCGACCATTCAGTTCTCCATGGGGCGAACGTTAACGAGGTGCAGGCAGGTGCGCGCAACGGCAAGCGTCAGCGCTCCGGCGACGACGCCGACCGCGGCATTGCCGACAGCGATCAACAAGAAGCCCAAAGGTCCGGCCGCATAGGCAAGACCAGAGATGGCATGGCCAACGCGGGGCAGGCCGTGGGCAAGAATTCCTCCTCCGACGAGAAACATTGCGGCGGTACCGACGACGCTGAGAGCCTTCATCAGCCACGGCGCCGACTGCAGAATGGCTCGACCGAGAGGAGCCCAATGCCTTGTCTCGCTGAGGCGCAGCCCGAGATCGTCAAGCTTGACTACTCCTGCCACGAAGCCGTAGACGAAGACGGTCATGAGGACGGCAACGGCCGACAGTACGGCCGCGCGCACGGCAAATGACGCTCCCGCGGCCACTGGCAAAGTGATGGCAATAATCTCGGCCGAGAGGACAAAATCTGTGCGCACGGCCCCGGCGATCTTATCCTTCTCGAAGGCGACCGGGTTCATCTTCGGATCGGCGACCGCATCAAGCAAAGCCGCGCGTTCCTTCTTGTCCTCGACCGGGGAATGGATGATCTTATGGGCCAGCTTTTCCACGCCTTCGTAGCATAAGTACAACCCGCCGACCATGAGCAGCGGCATCACAGCCCACGGCGCCAGCGCGCTGAGAAGGAGAGCCGCAGGCACCAGAATGGCCTTGTTGTTAAGCGATCCTTTGGCCACGGCCCAAACTACGGGCAACTCGCGGTGAGCTTGGACCCCGGCGACCTGTTTGGCGTTTAGGGCGAGATCGTCGCCCAGCACACCAGATGTCTTTTTGGCCGCGAGCTTGGACAGCATGGCCACATCGTCAAGGACGCTTGTGATGTCGTCGAGAAGGGCGAGCAGGCTGGTGGCCATCGCGCGTGCACTATAGACAATCCAAGGGCGAAAGGGCTAGTTTTGATAAATTGTGCGAAAGGTAACCTGCCGATGAGAAAAATTAGGATCTTCGAACATATCTCGCTGGACGGAGTGATCCAGGCACCCGGCGGGCCGAACGAAGATGGCGATTACCCAGGCGGATGGACGGTGCCGCATGCCGATGCGGCCATAGGCCGGACAGCCTGCGATGGGGGCCGGCCGAGGACCTCGGACTGGATATCGTCGCGGGCGTGCGCCGCATCAAGGCGAAGAAAGGGGCGGACTTAATCGTCTGGGGCAGCTCGACGCTGACGCCGGTGTTACTCGAACACGGCCTTGCCGACGAGGTCGTACTGTGCTCCTCAATACTTATCGATACGTTGGATCGTTGCGAACCGAATGAACCGTCTGATGTATCAAAACAGCGTAGACCTGGGCTCCAAGTGCCGTGCCCAAGACCGGCGCTAGCCAGTAAATCCAATGGTGAGCGAAGTTGCCCGCCAATAATGCGGGTGCGAAAGATCGGGCCGGATTCATTGAAGCGCCCGAAATCGGCCCGCCGAAGATTGCTTCCACGGCTATAACGGCGCCTATCGCGATGCCGGCCATAGCGCCTTCGGCGCGGTCGTCCGTGGCCACACCCATGATGGTAAACATCAATATAAAACTCAGAATTAACTCCATCAGAAAGCTCTGAATGAGCGTCCCTGAAGGCAACGTAAGCCCCAGAGTTGTGGGTTGTCCTAAGAACATCAGCTTAAGGACCGCTGAAGCAATTATAGCTCCGCCCAATTGCGCCGCGATGTAGGGTGCAACCTCGGATGCCTTATGACGACCGGCCACATAAAAACCGAGCGTCACGGCCGGGTTCATATGGGCACCTGATATGTGACCGATGGCGTAGATCATGGCCAGGACAATTAAACCGAAGACCAAGCCGATTCCCAAAGAACCTAAATGCCCTCCGCCGATTTGATCGACGATCACGGCCCCAGTACCGGCAAACACCAGACAAAAAGTGCCGAGGGCTTCGGCAAGGAGCCGAGAACGCGTCACGACCGCACGCCGAGGACGATCTCTTGAAGTAGTTGCTCAACCTTGCCCTTGATCTGATCGATCACGGCCTCGAAGTCCTGGCGCGCCATGTTCTTTGGATCTGGAATAGCCCAATCGGCTTTGAAGATTGCGGGAACAAACGGGCAGGCATCGCCACACCCCATCGTAAAGACGTAGTCCCACTTTACGGGGGGGAGGTCCGAAAGCCCCTTCGACTGCTGAACGCTCAAATCGATACCGTGCTCACTCATCAGGCTGATGGCCGTCGCATTCACCTTGCCCGAGGGCTTGGATCCGGCGCTCCATGCCTCGACAAGATTTCCGCCGAGCTTCCTCGCCAAACCTTCGGCAATCTGGCTTCGGCAGGAGTTCTCGACGCAGACGAATAGGATCTTTTTCTTTTCCAAGATGCCTCTTGTTTCAACCGCAACGCATGCGGTCTTTTTTGTAGCCGGCCAATCTTTTCGCATCCGCCGCCAATATCGGCACATCTCGAAAGCAGGCGCCCACGCAGGCTATAAGCCGTGAATGGAACGTGGTCTTGGGTTTCGCCAAAGAGTAGTAGCGCCAAAGGGCGCTGCGCCGATCGACGACCAGGCCCGCCCGCTTTAAATAGCCAAGATGCCGCGATACCTTTGATTGTGGGACTCTCAATATCGCCATGATATCGCATACGCAAAGCTCGCCCTTCGTCAACGCATGGAGTATGCGAAGACGCGTCTCATCGGCGAACGCTCGGAAAGTTTCATCTATTTTCATATCTGCGTAGGCAGATATAGTATCAAAGCCGGTGACTCAAGGCAAAAAAAGAAGGCCGTATCAGCGAGAACCGCAATGACGGCCCCTATGTTTCACAGTGGGGCCCCTTATTGAACAGCGTTAGAACCTTTCTCGAGACTCATTCCAATCGATCATCGAGGATTTAGGGCTCATACCTATTTGCGATTTTCCCGGAGGATCTTTTCGCGGAGCCGACGAATTTCCTTCCTGTGATTCTCAGGTCGTCAGTAGGTTTATCTTGATGCGCATAAGAAGCTCTCCTAGGGGCGAAATCCTATCCGCCGACGTCTCGGCCCTTTCGACGGCTCCATCAGTTCACGGATGTCTGCAAAAACAGTCTTGAAGTTCTCATCGTGCTCGGAGTATTGAGCTTCAAGAATTTCTAGACGGCGAGCAAAGTCTAGGTTCGATGAGACAAGTTGCCGGATGCGAACGAAAGCCCGCATGATGGCAATATTCACGAGAACAGCGCGCTCGCTCCGCAGCACACTGGAAAGCATGGCAGCCTTGCTCTGTAAACACATGCGGCAAGTAACGCCGGCCGCCGCGCTTATCGTTTGAGGTTCCATTCTGGAACCTCAAAGAATCTACTTCCGCTACCACCAGCTGAAACACAAAGTCCCCAGGAAAACGGCCCGGATTTCGCTTGACGGCCTTGTTCAGGTCCTTCGTATTCACGCCGTAAAGCACGGCAAGGTCCGAGTCGAGCATAACCTTAAGCCCGCGAATCAGATAGATGTGCCGCTCGATGTGTTCCATTGGGACGAGCGATCGCATCGGGGTTTCCGGAAGTGCCATGCTATTTATACGCGCAGGGCGCCGAAAAGTTCCGACTCACCTGGCATCACCCCGAACTCTCTCCGAGGAAATCCGGCCCCGACGGAAATTAAACGGCCGCGAAAGCGTTCGCACGCAACCGCGGCCGTCAAAAAAAGTGGGGTCGCTTATTGAACGAGGTTAGAACCTGTTTGGTCCAAGCAGCTTCGCACCATGATGGACTGCAAGCACGTCGATAATCCGCCCATGCAACCGATAAATAATCCGGTAGTTGCCGAGAATAATCTCTCGGATTGCGGGATTTTTGATTTCAGGAACGATCCGCCCGGATTTTGGGAATTGAACCAGCCTCTCAACCGCAGCGAACGAATCGATAACAGTTAGACGAGCATAGTGCGGCAAGTCTTTGGCGATGAAATCCGCGATTGAGCGCAGGTCGTCAATTGCCTACGCCGTCCACCTTACTTCAACCACTTCGCCAGTTTCTCTTTTGCCTGCCGGTGGGAAAACGTTTGACCAGCATCCGCCTGTTTAAGGCCCCGCTCGACTTTAGCGAGGAACAAGAGGCGCTCCATCGCGTCTTCGATAGACGCGTTCGCGGGAAGACCCTGCACCGCGCGAATCACCTTTTCTTTCGTCGTCATGGCATCAGGGTAACAGGTTTTCGTGCGGCCTTCAAGTATGTAGTGTATAATTTTCACTTACGCCTCCTGAGCGGCATCTGGACGATTTCAGGACCTGGCTTTTAGCAGCCAGCCCGAACGAGACTTGACGACTGATGAAGGACCTCTTACTCTTGAGGCTAATGACTGCTACGTCGGATCGAAGTATAAGCCTGGCTTGCGTATTTGCCGTCGTCGCAATTACGCTGCCGCCCCTTTCCATCGCGGACGACACTGATACCCCGCCAATGCGTACCGCATCGGAGCTGGTCTCGATTGGCTTCCAGCGCTCGCAGATGGTGATTATGAATGAAGCCCATTCAGGCCTGCAGCACAGCCGCCGAACTCGCACCGTTGGCGTAAGCATCCTTCCCGCCGCCCACGCCGCGGGAGCCAGATACCTCGTAATGGAAGCGTTCACGCCGGATTATACACGCGAGAGCAACGTGACGCGAAAGGTTTCACCAAGGTACAGTGGATCACGATGGCCGACCTCCCACGGACAAAGAGCGTCACTCTCTGGAACTCACAAACTGGCGCGAAAAACAGCAAGCGGAGAACCTGCGCGCGGCGTTGAACGCTCTTCCGCCCTGGAGCAAGCTTCTCGTTTGGTGCGGCAACGGCCACCTCGAAAAAGCGCCTTCCGGGGATTGGCTCCCTATGGGTTACTGGTTCGCACGCATCGGCGGGACCGCGCCCTTCACGATCGACCAGACCATCACGATCCGATTTGACCCCGAGCATCCACGCCGGTTGGAGTCACTCGCCATGCGCTATCAAGACCTTCTGCGGCTTCACGGTAGGACTGCGGGTTTCCTGCGTGAAGAGGGGCCCGCGGAGTTGCGGACACTCTCGAGCGATGCTTTTATTCTATCGCTCGACAATGATCTCGAATAGCAGCCGCGGCCGTCAGAAAAGAGTGGGGTCGCTTATTGAACGGCGTTTGAACCTTTTTTATGATAATCGGACAAGACTTCTAGCAGTTCGACTGGCTTATCCACAATAAAATCAGGCTGATACTTCTCCAGGATCGCCCGTGCGTTGAATCCCCAACTCACCGCGATGACCGCGACCCCAGCTTTCCTTGCTGCTTCTATATCTCTGGTTTCGTCGCCCACGTAAATGATCTCCGACTTATCCAGTTCGCGCTCCTCAAGTACGTTCGCGATCATGCGATGTTTATCGAATACACCGCTTTGCGAATAAATAAATTCTACGAAGTCCAACCGATTATTTAGTAAAAAAGGCCGAACAATCTCTTCGGAGTTGGAAGTCAAAATTCCCAATCGATAGCCTTGCGTCGAGAGCTGCCTGAGTACATCCACAAGACCGGGAAACGACGGCAATCCGTGGATACGCGAGGCAAGCCTGGTCACGACATTTTTTACAGCTAGACCGAGCTTTTCTGGCGTGACGCCCAAAACGCAGAACAAGTCTTGAGAGGGCAGCTCCCGCAAGGCAGGGATTTTCTCAAGGGGCGTTTTCTCATAGCCGAACTCTTTGGCCATCGAGTTCAGGATTACGATGAGTTCCCTAAAATCATCGCAGAGGGTACCGTCGAAGTCGAAAATGACCGCTTTCGCCGATTTTATTGACATGGTGTTAACGAGGATGTCCCGAGTCTAGTTGAAAAGAGTTGAGGCGATTCCCGACTTGGTAGCATCAAGTCGGTCAACCAGATGCACAAGGAGAGAATCGCCCCATGAGAAACTACCACATTCTTCGTCGGAGAAACAGCGGTCGTGTG
>JANPGH010000155.1:0-10855 GCA_031423795.1 Elusimicrobiota bacterium
CAACGGCCTCTAACGGCTTACGGCAACGACATTTCTCTGGATTTGGCCTAACGGCAACGGCTACGATAACGGCAAGGAAAACGGATCAAGACGAAGACGACGGCTTACATCAAGTGTTGCAATAGCTATTAGATGTCGGGCATCAATTGTTTACGCAGCGACCTTTCCCCCAACGTTGGGCCGTTGTTAAGTTGAGTTCTTAACGAACTTGCGTTCCATAAGCCGTTGTGTCGTTAATCTTATCATGATGTTGCCGTGCGAATTCCGTTGGCGTTAGGTTCTCGAGTGAACTGCAAGGCCGTACGTCGTTGTAGTCGATCCGCCAGTCCTCGATGAGTGTTCTTGCGTGGTCGAGCGTCTTGAATAGATTTTCGTTCAAGTACTCGTCCCTGAATTTTCCGTTGAAGCTCTCACAGTAGGCATTCTCATTCGGCTTGCCGGGCCCAATGAAGGCGAGCCGGACTTTCCGTTTGAATGCCCACTCGTCCATTACCTTACTATCGAACTCAGTGCCGTTGTCGATCGTGATGGCCTCTGGCGCGCCGTGGCGCTCCGCCAATCGACGTGTCCACCTCAAGCGCCGGGCATCCTCGCGTGAAGCTGTCTACGATCGTCAGCGTCCGGATCTTCCGGCCGTTTGTCAGGCGGTCCTGCACAAAGTCCATCGCCAGGAACTGATTTGGTCTCGTCGCCACGGGCAGAGGCACACGCGGCCCCACGAACTTCTTCCGGCGCTTTCTCCGTCGTAAAGCTAACTTTTCCTCGGTGTAGATCCGCTCGATTTTCTTGTGGTTTACGTGCCAGCCCTCGCGCTTGAGCATCACCGTAATTCGCGGCGATCCAAAGCGTTTGCGCTTCTCGGCTATCGCGTGCATGCTGCGGCCTAGCTCCGCGTCATCAGGACGACGCGAAACGTAATCGCAGGTCGAACGCCACAGACCGACCAGCAGGCAAGCTCGCTGAGCCCAAGGCTGACGACAACATGCGTTGCTGCCGCACGTTTCGTCTTGGGCCCTACCAGTTTTTTGAGTTTATTTCCTTGAGCGCTCGAATCTCCAGCGCCTGGTCGGCCACGATCTGCTTTAGGCGACTGTTTTCCTGTTCCAGGCCGATAAGGGATTTGACGGCGACAACCCGCTGCTGGCGTGGCTGGATGAGCCGAACGTATTTCTATCGGAAGTGTTTCGTGTAGGTCTGATTCTACGCCATTTGTCCTCGGTGCGCACGCGCACGGAGTTTTGTAGAATCGCGCCATGAATTGGCGCAGCCGGCAGACCTTTTGGGCGACCGTGATCGCGGTGCTCGTGCTGATCAGCATTCCTTCAGTGGATTGGATCGACGCACTGCGGGAATATGCGCATTTTGCCACCGGCTGGCAACCCACGCCTTTGAAACCCACCGTCACCACATTCACACCGCGAGATCATCCCGGTGACGAAGAAATCCTGGAACTCTCGCCATTCGAATTCAAGCACCGGGCCGCGAAGGCGAAAAGCGTCGAACTCGTGGGCGATTTCAATGGTTGGAAACCCGGCCTGCTCAAAATGCGCAAACGCTCGGACGGTATCTGGTCGTTGGTTCTGCCGCTGCGCCCCGGCCCGCATAAGTATCTCTTTCTTGAAGATGGTGAACCCGTCATAGATCCCGCCACCGACACCGGCACGGGGCCCGAGGGACGCCGGGTGTCCCTGCGCACGGTGAAATAATGTTCCCCGCCCTGCTCGCCGCGGCACTGGTTTGGGTTCCTCCGGAGAATTTCATCCAATGGAGCAAAGTGGACGCATTACTTCGCTCCAAGTCCAGTGTGAAACTGACCATCGCCTTGACCCCGCGCATGGTCACGCCTTTGGCTAAAGCCGCACTGTCGCATTGGATTACCGCCGGGCGCGTGGAAATCGCCGCTCGTATTTCAGGCGACCCCGTCTTGCCGCTCGTCGCCGTTCATCCCGCGGCACCGCGCCCCGACGACGCCCTGGAGCTTCCCGCCGAAGCGCGTCGAGAAATCGAACAGCTCTTGGAAACGAAGGTCACGGGCTTTGTTCCGGGAGGCGGGGCCTTAGACGCGTCATTGATCGGGCCGCTGAGCGCCTCAGGACTGAGTTGGGTGCTGACCGGGCCTTACTGCGCGGCCGGGAGCTCTTGGGCGACTGCGGGTCAAATGGTGTTCGTGCCGGCCAGCACCGCTACCGCAGCAGCACCCGGCCCGTTGGTCATCGACGAATCGGCTCAGCCCGACTCCGATTCCAGCGCCGTACTGGCAATAGTCAACGGCGACGGCACGAATCATGGTTGGGTGAAAATTTCTGAATTTGTGCCTGTTGCCGAGCCAACGGCTCCTTCCGCGATGGGGATCTCCGCTTGGCCCGGCTGGAATCCGAGCGCCACCACCATTCCTGACAATGAGATCGCGCAAGCCGCTTATAGGGCATACGGCAACGCGGCGAAGGCGGTTGAGCAATATAAAAACTCTGGGGCGGCTGACCTCCGAATTTTAGAGAACGCGACGACAGCACTGCGCAAAGCCCAAGAAGCCCGATTTTTTCGAGCGGGCATGACCAAAACTCGCGGTGGCCTACCCGCAGAAATGAGCTCACACGTGTTTACCGTCTACCGGCGCCTTAAGTCCGCCGCGCCCGATGCCCTTTATGACATCGGCGGCCGCACCAGCAAGAGCGTCGGCGATCGCCCGACCAACGTGCTCGCAACATTCTCCGCGAACATCCTGACATTCGAAAATCCCACGGGCTCCTTGGCTCAAGCGCCGGTCGGCGTCACGAACTCAGATCCGTGGCTCTTGCGCGGCCTGCGCATCGAATGGAGCACGCAAAAAGTCACCTTCCGCATCCAAACCGCGCGCGTCGACACCGCGACTTCCCCGCCGCACGCCATTTATGACCTCTATATCGACCTCAATCACGTTCTCGACGCCGGTGAAATCCGCCTGTTCGACGGCCGCTCCGCCTTCGCCCAAGCGCGCGACGCCTGGGAGTTCGCACTGAGCATCAACGGCCCCGAGGCGTCCCTGTACCGCGCCGTCACCGGCGATCCAGAAAAAATCACGACCCTTAAAACCGCAATCGATCCCGCCCGAAAGGAAATCCGCGTCGCCGTCCCCCGTGAATTTCTCCGGGGTAACCCTTCCCGCTGGGGCTACACCCTCTTGGCCCTCGCCGAGGATCCCGCCCGCGCGGCGCGTTCCCCCGCCGCCGCCCTCATCGGCCCCGACGGCAACCAAATCCTCGGCATCCTCGGCGCCCTCGATTTCCAAAAAAGCGTCCTAAATAACCACGGCGCCCCCAACCGTATTCCAGCCATCCGCCTCGATCTTAACTCCCGATGACCTCGATTTTTGATGCCCAAAAGGCCCCGGCATCACTGTGGCCAGCCACAGTTGGCGTTCTACTGCGTCCGGACGCACCAGCACACGCTTGCCGTCATAAGTTTAATTCAAGGCTTTTAATACTTCCCGCGATCATGTTCGCGATCTCCCCGATCACATTTGCCGCGTCCAACTCCTCGAAGCCTAAAACACGGTCACTGAAAACTCTCGTTGATATCGCGCTATCAACAGGGTCCCAATCATTTTGTCCTGAAAATGTTTTCTCTGAATTAGGGATATCTGATGATTCTCTGACCTCGGGGAATCTTCCGGTGAAGTCTGTGTCTTACAAGCAAAAAATATCGACCGATCATAAGAAACATATTTTCAGCGTTGCTATCCATCCGAATGACAAAGATAAAATAGATAAACCATTGTTTTTAATCTGGGACACATTCGCTGTCCGCGAAGAAAGTGGCGAGGCTGTTGCAGAAGGCTACAGCTTCAGAGTTTCTCTCGACGGGAAAATATTAAATGCAATATCAATTCGTGGACCGGTCGGCGATGGTAAGCATGCGGTACTCGATATCGACTCTCGCGAAGTAAAAAAGTCTTTTAAGCATGAAACAGACTTCTACACGCATGATTCCATCCCTCTTGAAATAACAACCAAATGAAAAGAGCTGTATTTTTGACACTCTTTATAGTCTCTGCTCCGATTGTATACTGCGGGGATAAATTTGATCCTGACCAAGTCGATTTTAAGGCCATCGTCGTACATGCATCACAAGCGGCTGCATCGCTAAAAATCGCACAGGCTTCTCCCCCTCAATCCAAAGCGGAACGGGATGCCCTCGCGAGTGCTGAGGCAAGCAAGAATGCGATCGTTGACATCGCCAATAAATATCCGAAAAATCCGGTCGCCGCACAGACCGCCGGCGAGGCCTTATCGGGATTGAAGGATTATACCCGTGCGGCGCCGCTGGCGGAAAGGGCGGTGGGGCTTGCCGTGGATACGGGGGACGATAAAGCGCTTAATATAGCGCTCTTACTTCGTGGCGACGTGCATTACGGTAAAAAAGAGTATGCGGCGGCGCTCGCTGATGCCGCGGTGGTGCTGAAAAGAGATCCCGGCAATAAAGCGGCGCTGGAGTTGAAATACGCGTCTGCGGGCCGTGCGGATGGCGGCAGATGGTGGGGACGCGGTGCGGCAAAGCCGCGGCCGAATCAATCCTCTAAAAATCCCAGTCCGCACTCCGCGGTGCCGGACGCGACCGCGCCTGCGGCGGTTCTCACGCAAACGATCGAACGCCAACGCTCAGATGCGTTATTGCGCGACGCGGAAGCGCGCATGAGGATCGATTCGGCGGCGGCGCGCGAACTCCTCGATAAAGCTGTGCATGCCGATCCTAAAAACGCTCAAGCGTATTATGCTCGGGCCTCCGCCCGATGGGCAAACGGAGATCTCAACGGGGCCGATGCTGATCTGAAGCAAGCCGTGACATTGCGCCCCAACTTCGCCGAAGCGCATTTGGCGCGGGCGTCGCTAGGCATCGCCATGGGCAAATCGGCCGAGGAGATCAAGGCCGAGTTCCTTAAATCTGGCAAGTCGGAATCCGATTTTTCGGCGTATTACGGGGATGTGGTCGCGAAGCTCGCCGCGCAAAATTCGGCTTTTGCACCCGGACCGACGACAACGACCAAAGGTTCAACACGAGATTTCTGGGTGAGCAGTGTCCAGTCCTTGCACTCGTTTCGCAACCATCAGAAACGTCTGTCGCTCTTGATTTTGGAGCTTGTCGTTTTTGCGGTGGCCGCTTTTTACGCTTTCAAACGAATCCGCCTCTGATAAGCTTAAGGGCGGGTAACACGGCGGACCATGCGCACCGCGTTGCCTTTGCCGTCGGAAATCAAAAGCTCGATTTGGTTCACGCCCACTTTCAGCGCCACGTCGGCCGCCCAGTTGCCGTCACGGTCAAGGCGGACGGTGCGGCCGTTGACTTCCAAAGTGAGGCGCTCATCGCGCAGGACGCCGACAAAATTCACGTGATCGGCGTTGATGGTGGATCCTTCCGCCGGCGAGAAGACGGTGAGTTTGCGGTTAATTTCCTCGGAAGCGGGCCGCTCTATGCGTTTGATGCCGAGGCTGAACTGGCGGGGCTCGGAGAAGCGGCCTTCCACGCCCAGCAGGTCGGTGATGGCCACATGCCACCAGTAGCTCCCCGCCTTTAGGCCCGCGTCGGCGGGATTAAAACGCTCGTCGCTGTCGTATTTGCGGTCGAAAACTTTATTTTTGAATTCCGGATCCAGCGCCGCTTGGATGTGGAAGCCCTGGATGGGCACGCCGACGTGCAGAGCGTCAATGTCGCCGCGAAGCTCACCGACGTCCACGTCGGCCTTGGGCGCAAGGAGCTGGGCGCGGGGATTCGGGGCAGGCCGCCCACCGACGGCGATCGCAGAATTGAACTCGGCCGCGCGGGCCTCGAGTGTGGCGGGATCGCTCAATGGTTTGGGCACTTCGGGGGCTAAGCCCTGGGCGACCCGGGTTTCCATGCCGGCCGGTACTTCGACGGTGCTACCCTGGGCGGCGACCGCCGCCAAACCAGTGTACACCTCGACCTTCGTCGACAAGTCGGACCCGACGCGCGCTGAATAGCGCGTGTCCTTGGTGCGCGGCGTGATGACCGCGTTGCGGGTGACCACACGTGCGCGCCCCGCGAAAACCGCGCCGGATTTGAGGACGATATCGGCGTCTTCCAGGACGGGCTTGATCACCGCCATCGAGTTAGGCTCCAGGCTTAGTAACTCCGTATTCAGGAACTTGACCCGCGCTCGCGAATCTTCCAACGTGCGCAAGGTGTCTCCTTGGTATAGCTCCATCGAGTTCTTCGAGTCTTTCCAATCGGCGTGGTCGGTGCGGCGAAAAAGGACCTTGTTGACCGAATATACAAGGTACGCGGCGCGCTTGGAGACTTTGATTAGCGTGATCGGCACCCGCAACGTCATTCCTGGTAGGGCCACGGTGGGATCAGCGCTGGGAAGGCGGTTGTATTTCAGGATCTCGTCCCACTTGGTCGGATCCTTGAGGTATGTATGTGAGATGCTCCATAAAGTGTCTCCGGGACGCACCAACACGTTCTGAAACTGCACGTCAGCGCCGGCGGCGCGCGCGGGGGGCCCTGATCCGAGGAACAGCGCGAGGATTAGGTATGCGATCACTTGAGCATCTCCGCCAAACGCAGACCGCCGTCCGAGTCCGTCACAAGTCCCTTCGGAACTGTGAAGTAAAACCGCGAGCCTTGGCCGACGGTGGATTCGGCCCAAATCCGGCCCAAATGAGCCTCGACAAAGAATCTTGCGATCGTGAGCCCCAATCCGGTTCCGCCTTTGCGCTGGTTTTGGACCTGTTCGAATTTCTCAAACACTCGGGTTAGGTACTCCTGTGGAATTCCCTCGCCAGAATCCTCGACACAACACTTGATTGCCGGACCAGTGTCGACGAGCGATACAGTTATACTCCCGCCGTTGGGAGTATATTTGATCGCGTTGCCGAGCAGATTGGTGAAAACCCGCTCCAGCATGTCGCCGTCGACGTCGTAGGTGAACTCCTCGATGGCCGATAACTGCACCGTGATGTTCTTCACCTTGGCGAGCTGTTCCAAGATCTCGATCGACCGGCTCGCGATGCCGGCAAGCGAAGTCGGCTTGACCTGGACACGCACGCGGCCGGCTTCCATTTTTGCAATGTCCAAGATGTTGTTGATCAAGCCCATCAGACGGCTAGTCGAGCGGCGCACGGACGAAACGATCGAATGCTGCTCGGTGTTGAGCACTCCCGTCGTGCCCTTGAGCAGAATATCGAGGAAACCGATTGCGGACCCCAGAGGATTGCGCAAGTCATGGGTGATGTAATGGAGGAAGTCCTCCTTCATCTTCTCCAATTCTTTTTCCAGGGTCACGTCACGCAAGGAAAAAACCGTCCCGAAGTCGCCGACGCGTCCCGGCAGCATCACGGGACTGGCCAGCGCGCGGATGAAGCGGCGCTCACTATCGGTGGACAAATCGATTTCCTTGACTTCCCCGGGAGTGGCACTCGCGGACTGCATCGCAGCGCGCAACGGATGATCCGGGAATGCCTCGGCCAACGTCTTGCCGTCAAGATCGGCATCGGTCGTGAGCCGGAACAACTCGCGCGCCTGGCGATTAGCATGCTGGATCCGGTTTTTCTTGTCCAAGAGCACGATGCCTTCCGAAATAGAGAATAAAATCGCCTCGGTCTTGCGCTGTTCGACGATGATTCGGTCGACCTGCAGCAGAGAATACTGCCGCAAGCGCGCGGTCATCGCGTTGAATGTCTCCGCCAGCGCCTGAAGTTCGTCGCCGGTATTAATCTCAACGTTCGCGTCGAAATTACCCCGCGCGATAGATTCCGCCGCGCGCGTCAAAGAAAGTAGCGGGGACGTCAGCACCCGCGCCAGCAGGATCGCCGCCAGCAGCGCACCTAATATCACGACGATGATGGCCGTAGTGGCGGCCTTGCGGGCCTCGGCCGCGGCCAAATAGGCCTCGGAACGTGGCTGCATAACCAAGACCGCCCCGCCGACGCTTGCCACCGGGGCGTAGGCTCCGACATAATCCGCCCCCGTTAAATCCGTGAATTCGCTGGATCCCGCGCTACGTCCGGCCAGTGCGGACTTCGTGATCCCCCAATTCCGAATACCCGTCAAAGCCCGTCCGTCTGGCATAGCCAGCGGACGTCCGCGCCCATCCACCAAAACCACAAACCCCGTCCCGCCGACGCGCTCTTCGGCGGTACGCTCGGCTACCGCTCGCAGCGGAACAATCACCCGGGCATATAAGTCCTTGGCTCCGGCGACATTGAAGGGGTAATGCAAAACCAGCAAGGGGCCGCTCTTTCCTTCTATCACGTCATAGACGCGCACATGCCCGCTTGCGACGCGTCCCAACGCCTCTCGCGACGCCTTAACGTTGAGTGCTGTGGCCGCGTCGGCCAGTTCCGGATTGAACACCTCGATGACCGTATCGCCTTGACGGCGCAACAGCGCAATGGAAGCGATCTGCGACCCATGCTCTTCGACCAGGCGCTTCAGGAGTGCCTGCTTGTCGGGCCAGTCCATTTTCGCTTCGAGTGCTACCAGCACGATTTGAACCCGGCCGTCGACCGATTCAACCCAACCGTCGACGCGTTCGGCGCTTTTTTCGGCCAATTTGACGTGCAGCTCGAGGACCGCATCCTGCACTCCGCGCAGGCTTGTTTTCGTCATCCGCCAAGACAGGAAAAGGACCGGAATAAGGGCCAAAGCCCCCATCACCGCCGCCAAACGCTGAGACAGCCCCGCCTTAAACCAACTCATTTACACTCGGAGGATAGGTCCCACGCCGAAATGTGTCAATGGGGGTTTACTAATCGTTCATCATGGATCTCACTCTCAAGATTCCATGCCGTATCTTCTTTCCACCGTTAAGTCGTCGCGGCGTAACGTCGTTTCTCCGTTACAGCCGACGTCGGCGCCGGATGATTTTATCGCCGGAGGGATTTCGCGCGACGACGGCGTCAAATCCGTGATTCCGCCTTTAGCCGCGGAGCGTGGCTAAGCGGCGGTCAATCCGCCGCGGTCCCGACGGTGATAAAATCATCCAGCGCCGGAGAGTATTTTTGTATATTGCGACTATGAAACTATTCGCCACCCTCGCCCTCGTGTTAGCCGCCTCTTTCGCCTCGGCCGAACCCTTGCCCGATTTCGCGACGTTGATACGCAAGGATTACATCAAGCCTCTGGCGCTCGATTTGGGCGGCATCCTGGGATCGGCGTCCCAGCATTCGGGGCGGACGTTGGGCTTCCCTGGTTTTTGGGTCGGCGCGATCGGCGCGATACAATTCAAGCCCGACGTGAATGACCGCGTTCTGCGCGATTCCAACGTCAAGACCTTCGGACTGCCGATGCTCGAAGCGGGCGTGGGATTGCCCTTCAATATCGACGTGATCGTTCACGGCATCACCGCCAGCGGTTGGAAGATCTATGGCGGCGGGATCCGTTATGGCGTGTATCAAACCGGACTGATCGATACTTTCCTGCCCAACGTTTCCCTCTCTGCGTTCGGCGATCGCATCAACCAAGATTTTTTCAACCTCACCCACGCCGGCTTCAACGCCACGGCGACTTGGAACCTTCCCATCATCAAGCCTTTTATCCTCGCGGGATTAGACGTCACCAAGCTCAAGGTCACCTCGGCAACAACTCCCGGCGTCGCGGGTCTTTCCGACACCGCCACCGGATCGCGTTTCTCCCTCGGCGCAGATCTGACGCCTTTTCCGTTCATCAGTCTGCGCGGCGCCTATACGCTGCGGCATGGAATGCCGGGCGCGGACATGAGTCTCGGCGTCAAGTTTTAAAGACGCTTCAAAGAATAGCTCGTGCTGCGTCCGCCGGCCTTGTCCTGCACGAGGATGGCGCGCCGAATCAGGTCGGCGATGTCGCGCAGCGCGGTGTCGTGTGAGCATTTGGCGAGCTTCGCCCACTTCTGGGTCGTGAGTTTGCCGTCGAACCCGTCTAATAGCCGGTTGAGCAGGAGCCGCTGCCGGACGTTGAATGACGCGCCGGCATTTTCCTTCCAAAATCGCTCTTTCAAGAGCACGCCGGCCAGGTTCGTCTCGGCTCCGGTGAAGGCGCGGTCCAGGCAGTCCAGAAACCACTTCAACCAATCGGTGATGTCCAGCGTGTCTTTTTGGGTCAGCTCCAAGATGTCGTAAAAGGCCTTGCGTTCCAGGCGGATTTGCGCCGACAGGCTGTAAAAGCGCTGTGCGCTGTTTTCGCAGCGCGCCAACGCTCGGTCCGCGATCGCGCGTGCTATGCGGCCGTTGCCGTCATCAAACGGATGGGTGGTTAAAAACCAGAGGTGGGAGATCGCCGCCTTCAGTACGGGATCGGTGCCGTCGTCGGCGTTTTCCCAGTCCAAGAATTTTTTCATTTCCGCGGCGACTTTGGCCGCGGGCGGCGCTTCGAAATGAACCTCCTCGGCGCCAATTTGTCCCGGGAATAAGCCTTGGTGCCAACGAAATAATCGCCGCGTCGTCAGAGGCTCGGCGAATTTCCCGGTCGCGTCGAGAATCATGTCCACGACTCCGTCCACGCGGCGGTTCGACGACACAAGTCCCGAGATATCCATCCCGAGTTTGCGCGCAAGGGACGAGCGCACTTGGTCTGTCGCCAATATCTCGCCCTCGATCTCGCTGGTTTTAACGGCCTCTAGCGTCATCGATTCCAGCGTCGCTTCCTTTTGGAGTGAAAATCCGAGATTTTCCATCCGCCCCAGGAGTCGCCCCTGCCGCAAACGCAAGGCGGTCAACTTGGGGGCTAAAACGGGCGCATCCCAAGTGAATTTCGGCCAGCCGTCGAGTTGATGGATATAAGCCATATTCTACGCGTACTATGCGCACCCGCGTTCCACCGGCTAGTGCAACACTCGTAGCGTGAGACGTTCACGCGGTAAGCTACGTTCTTCGTGTGCCGCAGC
>JANPGH010000156.1:0-10890 GCA_031423795.1 Elusimicrobiota bacterium
AAACGATCGCAAATTGCGGCGCATTGTCGCGGAAATGCGCACCCTCTCGCTCAAGGTCGTCCAAGCACAGCTCAAAGCCGCGGCCGATTAACCTACCGATCTGGTCAGCGGCCTACTTCAGATGAGCGCGCTGTTACAACGTCTTTCATTTATAGGACCTTTGGTCCCGAATTCGTGCCAAAGGTCTCAGGCATGCCTCTTTTCCACTCTCTATAATGGAGCTGTGAGATGTGTTCAAGCGTTATTGTTGGCGTTGACGGCGGGATTGTCCGCCCCGGCTTCAGCCTCTTTTCATCTGGTTGTTCAGCGCCACGTACTCGCCAATGGGCTTGTGGTGATCCTTTTGGAAGATCATAAAATTCCGAAGGTCACAAGTTATGTGTGGTATAAGGTCGGATCCGCCAATGAACCGGAAGGTAAATCGGGTTTTGCGCATTTATTCGAGCATTTCATGTTTGAAGGCTCTCAGAATGTTCCTTCCGGAACGGTGCTGAAGCTCACTGAAAAAGGCTGTTATGCGAATGCCTCGACGAGTTACGACCGGACGGACTATATCATGAGTTGCCCGTCGAACATGCTCGAAGAGATGTTGCGCCTTGAATCCGATCGCATGGGTTTGTTGGAACCGGCGATGACGCCGGAGAATTTCGAGAAACAACGAAATATTGTTTTGAATGAAAAGCGCCAGAGAGACAATAAGCCGTATTCGGAATTTGGGAAAGTAATTTATCACGGTGGCTATCCAGCGGGGCATCCGTACGCGAATGCGCCGATCGGATCAGAACAAGACTTAAATGCCGCGAATGTCGATGACGCAAAACGCTTTCACGCGCAATTCTATTGGCCGAATAATGCGGTCCTCGTGATCTCCGGAGATTTCAATCCCGAGACGATTTTGTCCTTAGTCAATAAATGGTACGGGAATTTCAAATCCGGAACGGTTCCACCACCACCCGCTGATCTGCCGGGCCCGCCTTCTCTTCGGCGCCAAGACTTAACGGATTTGCGAATCGCTCTTCCGAGTTTGACCATGGTGTGGCGAATTCCTGGCGACGGCAAACCGGGGAGTGAAGAGCTTTACATTTTGGCGGCTTTGCTGGCAGGAGGGAGGCTTTCACCCCTGGTCAATAACCTCACGATCAAAAAAAAGATATTGCTTGATATTTCCGCTGAAGCATCGTCGAAGCAGTACGGCGGGCTCTTCACCGTCGCAGCCACCCCGGCTCCGGGTGTTTCTCTGCAGGCCGCTGAAAAGGCTATTGAATATGAAATGGGGCGTGCATTGTCACGAAAGCCTGACGTCCGCCGAATCAAGGCCTTCATAGAATATGCCGAGACAAGCATGCTCAACTCGCTGCAAAGTTCCGGCGGCTGGGGCGCGGTGCTTGCCTCAGGCGAGGTTCAAGCGGGGGATGCTCTCGACTTTCAAAAAGGAGTCGAGCGCTTGCGCCAAATGCGTCCCGAACAGATCCTTCAAGCGGGACGCAAGCATCTAATTCCTGAAAACAGAAGCACCGTGACGGTTTCGCCCCGCACGAGCAAGCCATGAAAAACATCCTCCTGGCTTATTTTCTCTGCGCGACGGGGGTCCGAGGGGAAGTCGTTATACCTGCGCCGACGACAGAGCCCGATCGGACCCATCCAATTGAGGCAGGACCTCAACGTGAGATCAATTTCCCAGTCCTCCGACGATTGAAAGCGAAAAATGGCATGGGCGTGACGGCGGATGAAATCCGAACACTCCCGATCGTGGCGCTCTCGATTCTTATCCCCGCGGCCGCGAACGTGCGTGCCACACTCATGTTTCCCGAAGCGGAAGGTCTCGCCTCGATGACGGCGAGTTTATTGGATGAAAATACGCAGAGACGCGATGGCAACGCGTTTTCTCGGGCGATGGAATCGCTCGGCGCCAATTATTCAATTTCGGCAGGGGCGGATGCCCTGTCCGCGAGCGTCTTTGCGAAAAAAGAACGCATTACCGCGGCCGTGGCCTTAGTCGCTGAGGCCGTCATGCATCCAGCGTTTCGCAAGATGGACTTGGATCGGCTCAAATCCCAATATCTCGCCAACCTTAAGGAATCGGCGGCGTCGCCGGAAAGCGCGGCCGGGCGTCGTCTTGGCGATAGGATCTACGGAGATCATCCTTTCGGAGCATACATGACTCCGAGATCCCTCGCCAACATTAAGGACACGACCCTTCTGAAGCGTTATCATTCATTGGCCTATCGCCCTGAAGGAGCCTCGATCCATGCGGCAGGCGATATCAGCATCGAAGAGACCAAGCAGCTCGCCGACCGATATTTTTCGAATTGGCCTTCCATTAAGATTCCAACGAGTGCGCTGAAGGAAATGGCGAAGGTTCCGACTCCCGATGTGAAAGCCGTGGCGATCGACCCCGGGGTGATCGAGCTGATCGATCACCCGGGTTCTCCTCAATCCATCATAAAAATCGGCCAGACGGCTTTGAACTTAAATCATCCCGATTTCGACGCGCTCAGTGTTCTAAACAGTATTCTCGGTGGCCCCCAAGGTAGAATCTATGAAATTCTCCGTGAACAGAAGAAATGGGCCTATGGCGCGCATTCTTCGATGGGGGGAAGCCACTATGGAGCCTCCCTGCGTATCAACGCACCGGTTCAAACAGACAAGACGGCCGAATCACTGATCATTCTGCTAGAAGAATTAAAGCGCTTCCAAGAAGAGGATATCACGGCGGCGGAGCTTGAAAAAGTAAAAGTCAACGAGGTGCAGGGGACGATTGGGAGCGTGGAGACGGTGCAATCGATTGCCAACATTCGCGCGGGCGCCGAGCTTTACGGTCGCGGCGACGATGTGTTCCGGCAATCACGTGACGCCATTTTGGCGGTGACCGTTGCGGACGTTCGTCGCGCCGCTAAGCTCTATTTGCGTCCGGAGTCAGTGGCCATCGTCATTGTCGGCGACGCGTCAAAAATCAAGGCGTCGCTAGAACGGATTGCTCCTGTGCGGTTGATTGACGCTGAAGGCCGACCTCTCGTCGAAACGGCCCTCAGCGCGCGGCCTTAGTCTTTCGGGACGAGGACGATCTCAATGCGGCGGTTGAGCGCGCGACCCTCGGGTGTATCATTGGAAGCGCCTGGGTGGAACTCGCCGTAACCCGCGGCGACCAGGCGCTTGGGATCGACTTTCGCCTTGTCCTGTAAGTAACGCGCGACCGACGTCGCTCGCGCGGTCGATAGCTCCCAATTGCTCGGATATTTAGCCTGGAGCTCGCCGGCGATGGGGCGGTCGTCGGTGTGACCCTCGATGCGGATGTTCTTGTCGGCGACGGTGTTTAGAACTTGCGCGACTTTTCCCAGGACGTTTTTGCCGTCGGTTTTCACCTCGGCCTTGCCTGAATCGAAGAGAATACGGTCGACCAGGTTGACGGTGAGTTTCCCTTGCAGCTGAGTGATCTTGATTTCACCGGCGGCGATTTCGGACTTAAGCCCCGAGCTCAAGTCGTCAAAGTTCTTCTTCGCGGTAGCGAGTTCCGCGGCGCGGGCCGCCTCGATGTCGGTGGCCCTTTTTTGTTCGGCGGCGAGCTGCGAGGAGAGTTGCGCGACCTGCGTGGAAAGGTCGGACACTTTTGCGGCTTGAATGTCGCGATCCTTGATGAGCTCGGCGACTTTCTGCGTGAGCTCGCCCTTTTTCGCGTCGAGCGCCTGCGTGAGGTCCTTGTTGGATTTCTGCGCATCGGCGAGCTGGTCGTTGGCGGTTTTGAGCTGGCCGTTCAGGTCTTGTTGGACTTTGCGGGCCGCTTCAAGCTCCGCCGTGGCTTTGGCTAGGCCCTTCTCAGATGTTTCGGCGCGGGATTTTTGTGCGGCGGTCGCGGTTTCGGCCTCATGAAACTTGCCGGCGGTGACGCAGGCGGCGATAGGTGCGAGCAAAAGCAGGAACGCGTAACGCTTCATGAGGGAAACCTCCAGAGATTGATGTGCGATTGTAACAATCTTCGAGGCAAAAAATATTGGGAACAAACGCCGACCGATGGACGTATGGAGGAAGAGGCTCGGCCGGGTCCTAAGACCCTGGTATTGGTCGAGCGGGGGAGAGTAAAATATGGCCATGGAAGACGCGGCCGGAGCGCCCGCGACGCAGGCGGAGTTAAATGTCATGCAGAACGACCTGACATTGCTTAGAACCGAATTGAGAGCCGGATTTGAACTGCTGCTCAGTGAGGTTAAAAATACAAAACACGATCTAGCAATGGAAATAATTAAAACCAATGCGAGAATCGATGGTTTTCAGGATCAAATATCAGCGATGTCTTCCACGATGCTTGGCCGGATAGATGGGTTCATGGCGAACGTCGGAAAGACGGACCGCGCCCAAGTCATCGCCGATTGGCGCATGACCGAACTTGAGAAACGCGTCGCCGCAATCGAATCGCGCCCCTCATGATAAAGTGCAGTATGATATGTTGATGGCAAACGACGAGATGGCGATCGTATTCGCCCAGCTTCACGCCAAAGCCGATCGTGCGGATGAGAATTTTCGACGCGAAATGAAACTGATGGTCTCGACGATCATCAAAAAATTAGACGATATGCAGGCGACGCTCGATAATGTGGATCGAGCGCAGGTCATCGCGGATTGGCAGAAGTCCCGCCCGACGTAACAAATCTGTTCCCGAGGACGCTTGCGACGGCGCTATAATGAGGCGTGGCTGAAATCCTCGGGCGTTTGCTGACGGACCTGGGCGAACGCAGCGACTATGACGCCGCTTCCCAATGCTCGCGCTGCGGTTATTGCGAGCAGTCCTGCCCGACCTATGTGGCGACGGGTCGCGAGTCCTTCTCTCCGCGCGGGCGTGTCCAAATCCTGCGCCTGATGATCGAAGAAAAACTGGATGACCCGGCATCCGCGGAAGAGGCGCTTGCGGGCTGCCTTTTGTGCGGCGCTTGCACGACGGCCTGCTACGCCCACGTGGCGGTGCCGGATTTGGTGCTCGAGGCTCGCCGGCGGCTGAAAGGCCGCCCCCATTGGCTGTTGCGCCTTGTCGTGCGCATGCTGATTGCATATCCCAAAACGCTGCGGGGGCTGCTCAAAATCGGATTTCTACTCAACCGTCTCGGCGTTTCGCGGTTGTCGCGTCCGCTCCTGCGCGCGATGGGACTTTCGGTATTGGCGGAGATGGACGAACATGTTGCGCAGGCGCCATGGCAATTTTTCGATGACAAGCTAAAAAAATTGCGCGTGCGGGGCGAAGGCGACGCCTGGCGCTATTTCGCCGCGTGCGGTCCGCGATATCTTTTTCCCGAGGTCGGCGCGGCGACTTGGCGTGCGCTGACGCATTTTCGTGGCGCGGGGCGCTTCATGGGAAATTCCTGTTGCGGATTGGTCGCCAACAACTACGGCGAGATCGAACCCGCGCGGGAGCTCGCTATGATCAATATCGCCAAGGCGGAGGCGACCGGGGACGCTGCGATCATCGGGGATTGCTCCTCCTGCGTCGCATTCTTGAAATCATATCCGCAACTGTTCCTGATGCCGTCCCAATCGCAGTGGAGGGCCCGCGCTGAGGCATTTTCGTCCCGCGTTCGCGACGTCGCCGAGGTCTACGCGGAGTCGACGGAGACGATGCCGTTGTCTGAGGAGTCGGACCGCGTCACGTATCACGACTCTTGCCGCGCGCTCAACGGGTTGAACATTAAAGAGCAGCCGCGCCAAGCGGTCAAAGCCTCTTGTCCCGAGGGTTTTCAAGAAATGCCCGGCGCTTCGGTGTGCTGCGGTGGCGCGGGAGCGTTTGCGTTCGTACAGGGAGAGCTTTCGGAACAGATCTTGCGCGAAAAAATCGGCAACGTCGCTTCCGTCCAGGCGGGTGTTGTGGTCACGAGCTCCACGTCCTGCTTAATCCAGCTTGCCCGAGGATTGAAGATGTATTATCCTGACGCTCAAGTGGTCCACATCTCCGAATTTATCGATTCTGCCGTCAGGCGGCGCCATGGGACGTAGACAAGAACTGGAAAAGCGTCAGTCGCTGCTTGCGCGCTTCGGCCGTATGGTCGCGGCCGAAACCCACCTCGACGGCCTGCTGACCATCATCGCCGAGGAAGTGCGCAATATTTTGAGCGCCGACCGCTGCTCCGTTTTTCTCGTCGACCCGTACAAGGGCGAGTTGTGGACCAAGATTGCGCTGGGAATGGAAGAAAAAATTCTGCGCATTCCATTGGGCCAGGGAATCGCCGGTTTCGTCGCCAAGACGGGATCCGCGGTCAACATCCGCGACGCCTACAAGGACAGCCGTTTCGCCCAGGATTTGGACCGGATCACCGGCTACCAAACGCGGACGGTGCTGGCCGTTCCCTTGCGCGGCCGGGACGGCAAGGCGCTGGGGATTTTCGAAGTTCTAAACAAAAGTCGAGGCGCGTTTACTGAAGAAGACGAGGGCCTGTTGCGCATCCTGGCGACGATGGCCGCGACCTTTATTGAGAACGCGACCCTTTACGACGATTTGCGCCGCTCTCACCTCGAAACCATTTATCGCATGGCGCTGGTCGCCGAGTATCGCGACCAGGAAGACACCGGACGCCACTTGCGGCGGATGTCCCGTTTTTCCGGCATTCTCGCCCAAGGCATGGGACTGACCTTCGCGGAGGCCGAAGACATCCGTTACGCCGCACCCCTGCACGACATCGGCAAGGTGGCCATACCCGACGCGATCCTGCGCAAGCCCGCCAAGCTCACTCCCGAAGAATTTGAGGAAATGAAAAAGCACACCGTGTACGGATCCAAGATGCTCGCCAACGCGGAAAGCCGGCTGCTGCGCTTGGCCGCCAAGATTGCCGTCGGACACCATGAGTGGTGGGACGGCTCGGGGTATCCGTATTCGCTTAAAGGGGACCAAATTTCGCTCGAAGCGCGGATCGTGACGGTGGCCGACGTGTTCGACGCACTTTCGTCTAAAAGGGTGTACAAGGGCGAGTGGACTGTCGAGAACGCGCTGCAATACATCGAGGAGCGCGCTGGAAAGCAATTCGACCCGCGCGTGGTGACGGTTCTGCGCGACAAGTTCGCCGATATTTTACAGGCCCGCGACGAGGAAAACCGACGCATGGCCGAAGATGAGGCGGCCGCAGTGCAGGAGCAATTCCCGCTGCGCCCGACGGATTCCGACCACCTTCCCAAGCCGGTTTGATTCTGCTAGAATCGTTTTCGAACCGCGGGCGTGGTTCAATGGTAGAACGGGTCCTTGCCAAGGATCAGACGAGGGTTCGATTCCCTTCGCCCGCTCCAAATCTCCCCTGACTCATCCCCGACGACAGCCGACGCTTGGCTGTCGTTTTTTTTAGAATCGCAGTCGGGTATCAGGAGGTTTAATGTGCGTTTGGAAGTCGATCGGCATCAGCGTCATCTTTCATTCGTTGGGCTTTTTTCTCGTCATGGGGAGCGCCCGGCGCCTGGCCGATACCCAAAATTTATGACGTATTCCTCAACGCTGGGTTTGGCGGAATCCCGGCGTTGATCGTTCTTTCGGGATTCCTTTTTTATTACCGATGTCCGCGTGTGGGAGGAGCGATCACGGGCCTGAGCATGGCGATCGGGATCGGTGCGTTTACGACGATGTTCCTGTATTGGCGCCAATCTCCGCATTAAGAAAACGTCGACGCCACGTCGAATGAAGTTCTCTGTCGGTGGCCGAAATGGTATAGTGATCCGCAGTCCAAACGAATATGCTCAATGTGACCCGCCGTATTCTCGTCAGCGCACCGCGCGATTCCGTGCAGAAATATCTGCGCGACTTGCGTGAGATCGCCAAGTACGAGCCAAAAGTCGACGCGATCGAAGTTTCTGAGGCCGATCAAACCTCGGAAGCGTCGGTTTCCGGGCGATTCCTGGGGCTGCCTTGGCGCGGAACTTTTCGTTTCGAGCATACCAAGGACGGCGGTTATCGCGGCGTAATGGTCTCTGGCCCGCTGCGGAAAATGGAGTGCCGCGTGGTTTTGCGCCCGGTCGTCGGCGGGACTTTGGTTGAGCACGATGAGGCTTACGACATTCCTTTTTTCTTCAAACCTCTGAAGCCGTTGCTGCGCCGATGGCTCGACAGGACGCTCGAAAGCGAGTTGGATATCATTAAAGAAGGCGCGGAAGCCCTCAACCGCCGTCTCCAACTCACCGGACTTGACGTTTAAAGGCCGCTAGGCCCCGCGCGTCGTCCGAAGCCGCCTCAAGTCCCGTGGCACTTTTTGAATTTCTTGCCGGAACCGCAATGGCAGGGATCATTGCGTCCGACTTCGGGACCCGTTTTTACGAAGGTCTCGCCGGGCTTACCCGCTGGAGCGTCGTTGAACTCGCCCTTCTCAAGCCGCTCCTTATTTTTTTCGATCCAGGCTTGTACGGCCTTCATATCTTTGACGTCAACGCCCTCTTTCTGCATGTGCATCGCCAGCGTGCGCAGCTGCTTCATGAACGCGGGGTCTTTCCACTTTCGGAAAAACATCCCCATCATGCCTTTCGCCTTTGGGTCGTTGGCGAGTTCCGGGGGCAATGCCGGCATACCGGGCATGGTCGCCGTGGTTTCTTCGTGCTTGGCGAAAGGGTTGAGCTTGTTGATCCAAGACATAGGGACCTCCGATTAGCGCAGTAACGGTACTGAACTTTTTGTTCCCATCAGGACTCCACCTGAGGGCTCAACCGCGGAGTCTTCGTTCGATGTGCCGCAGGTCGTCGCAGTGGTGGGGGTTAAGCGCATTGAAACCAATAAGCGTTGGAACGCTGGCCTGTATTGATCGAATTCCATTCCCGGTCCGCGATAGATGGCCTCGTAAAACCAATCTGTGTCTTTGTGGAAGATAACGGCCATGTCTTTGTAGACCATGTTGAATTTCTGGTCAGAAGAGATTCCATTTATTCTCGTGCCGTCGATGGGAGAGGCGCCTGTCCAAATTCCCTGGTACACGTATCCTGTAGTATTTGCCGTTAATAGCAGGATAGTTCCCATCGGTTTCCCAAGATATGAATCGAATTCAGTTTGCACAGGAGGGAGCTGGCCGGCATTGTATTCGTGCGCGTGAAGAAATGCCGGGAAGTTCTGGGCTTTGCGCAACTTGTCTAAATGTGAAGGGTATTTTGTCTCGTTTTCAATTCTTTCTTTGTTATTTATAAAGTTGATCTCGATTTGATTCCATCCTGCAGTTTCCAAAGGTCGAAACCACTCATGGTTGCGAATGATTTTTATTGTGCATTTGTGCGCAAAGCGCGCGGACGAACCTAAAGCGGAAATCTTCCAACCGACGGGGTAGTCGAAGGATATCATCGGACTTGAGAAGTGAGTATAGGATTCACTTCCTGGACTTTGATTGACCAATTGAGCACTTTTCCGACGGCAGGGAAAAGGCCGAGAAGTAGAAAAAGGGCGATCATTCGATCTGTCATGGCCGAATTATAGCGATTACCCGAAAGGGATCAATCCGGATGCGTCTAATAATTAGACAAATTTTGGTAAAAGCCAATTTAGAGTTCTTGAGCTGCCGACGATTTTCGATCTTGAAATGCGTCTAAAGTGGCGGAAGGGGTGGGATTCGAACCCACGAGGGGCTTGCACCCCTGGCAGTTTTCGAGACTGCTACCTTCAACCGCTCGGTCACCCTTCCGTGAACGTCAAAAAGCTAACGATTGAGGGGTCATTTTAGCATAACGGATGAGCTACACTATATAAAGCCGGTCCAGGAGCTACGTCCATTCCAAATAATCTTTTTGTCGGCGGATTCCCGTGGGAGACTACGGAGGCTGAATTGGTCAAACTGTTTTCCTCGTGCGGCGAGGTGATCAAGGCCAAAATTCTGACCGACAAGGACACGGGCAAGTCCCGCGGCATTGGGTTCGTCTTGATGGCCAGCGACGTCGGCGGCGGCACGGCGATCGCCAAGCTCAACGGAGTGATGTTTGGCAATAGGAAAATCTTCGTGAGCGTGGCCAAGCCGGCCGAGGCGCCGCGACAGCGGACCTTGGGCGGTTACGCCGACAAGCCCGGATTTTCCGAGCGACGATCGGGGAAGGACCGTCGCCAAGGGCTGAACGCGCCGACCGGTGGCGAGGAGCGACGCGAGGCCCCCGCTGCCGAAACCCTTAAATTCGTCCCGCCAAAAGGAAAGCCCTGGGAGAGGAAGCCCGGAGCCTCCACTCCCGATAAGAAAAAGTGGGACAAAAAGCCCGGCGGATTCGGCTCCGATAAAAAAACGTGGGATAAAAAACCCGGCGGATTCGGATCCGACAAAAAAACATGGGACAAGAAGCCTGGCGGATTCGGCCCTGATAAGAAGACTTGGGACAAAAAGCCGGATCGCTTCGGCGGCGATAAGAAATGGGATAAAAAACCCGGCGGTTTCGGTGGACCTAAAAAGCCGTTTTTTAAGCCTGGCGGATTTAGAAAGGGCGGCGGTCGCCCCGGCGGACCTCCTAAATAATCAGTCGTTGATCGTCGACCGATATGGCGCGCCCTACCCCGAAGATAATTGCCGCGACGCTGTGTTATGTCCGCACGGGCGGCCGCACCTTGATGCTTCACCGCAATAAAAAAGCGGGCGATATTCATCGCGGGAAATACAACGGCCTGGGCGGCAAGCTCGAGACGGGTGAATCGCCCGAGGAATGCGTGAAGCGCGAGGTCCGCGAAGAGTCCGGGCTTACACTGCGCGACCCCCGTTTGCGCGGAGTGCTCACGTTCCCGGCCTTCAAGGACGACGAGGATTGGATCGTTTTCGTTTACACCGCGACGAGTTTTGAAGGCCCGACATCCAGTAGCTATTGCAACACCTGCGGGTAGGCCGTCGTCTTCGTATTGATCCGTCTTCCTTGCCGTAATCTTAGCCGTTGCCGTTAGGCCCGATCCAGAGAAATGTCGTTGCCGTTGGAGGAAGTGGCCGTTGC
>JANPGH010000157.1:0-36433 GCA_031423795.1 Elusimicrobiota bacterium
AACGGCCTCTAACGGCTTACGGCAACGACATTTCTCTGGATTTGGCCTAACGGCAACGGCTACGATAACGGCAAGGAAAACGGATCAAGACGAAGACGACGGCTTACGTCAAGTGTTGCAATAGCTATTAGATGTCGGGAACGCAGACCGTGTATTTTATCTGGCCAAATACCAAGTTATAGGCAGGAAGACTTTTACCAGGGATTACTTCCACTTCGAACTTGGCCTTACCCAATTGCTTTTCAATGGGATCATCCAATTGCGGCTCTTGATTGACTTGATGCATTTCAAACTGCGCTTCTGACAAAATGGGAACCGCCATTCTTTTTTTGTGCAGAAAATCGCGGACTTTCAACTTTATGGGCCACATTGGCGAGCCGGGACCTGGGTATGATTTTTTTAAAAGATCCGCCAAATTGTAAAGGTAGGGAGCGTTTCGCTCGGCAAAATCAAAGTTTTCATACTTCGCACCCAATTCCAGCAAACACAAGACGGCATCCCAATCTGAAGCCAACGCGGCATCGATAACCAACGGATCGCCCGCGCGAGAGTTTACGTCGAGATTAGCTCCGGCGTTTTTAAGCATCTTGACGGCGTCACAATTTCGATCATTTATGAAGCGGATAATAACGGGATTTCCGTTTGATGTGATTGTATTTGGGTTACCACCAAATTTTAAAATCAAATTCAGAACTTCGGGATCTCGGCTATATAATGTCACTGCTGCGGTGACCGCATTATTGGCATAGTGGCCGCTAAAGCGCTCGTCCAACTGCGCAACTCCTGGTTTTTCATGACCACCTTCATCCCATAAGTTCGGATCGGCCCCTTGTTTAAGTAACTCTTGCACGGCCTTTTTCTTCAATTGAACGACCGCGTACTCTACTGCCGGGGGCGCCAAGTTCAAATGCCGAAGTCTTTCGTTCGGGTTAACGCCCTGGGTAAGCAAAACGGCAATAGAGGCCGGATCGTCACCATCAATCGCCTTCTGCAGCTGAAGTAGCTGATCTTTTCCCGACACTTTATCTCTCCCTCCCGCCGCCATCCCGTTTGTAACCGCGATGAGGCTTATACCGAGTAAGGTAAATGTGCGCGGGGACATTCGAATACTCAAGCATACCACGACCCCGTTCGTCGATTTTAGTTCGGGAGACCATCGTCATTGAAATACTTCCAAAACTCTCTATTCAGAAATTATCGTCTTTTGGGTATAAAAGGGTGGCCATTTATACCTATGGATAGATATTTTAAAAAGGCGCGATTGAAGGGTAATTCGACAGCTCTTCGGCTGCGGCGGCCCTAGAAGGTATATGAGTAACGCATCGACGCGGTCAATTCGTTGTACTTGTTGGCGGGATTGAACTTGTCCTTGCTCATGTTGGCGCCGATGCCGAAGGTGATGTTCACCTGCTTGCTTTGCGCCCAGGTGAACTCGGAATTGAGGGAGGTCAGCGCCGTATCGCTGGGAAACGACGGCGACGTGTTTTTTGTCGTGGTATAGTTCCCCCAGTATTGGGCCGACCAGCGGGGATTAAGCGGAACGGTAAAGCTGGGACCGACCGAAAGGCTGCTGCGCTTGGAGCCGTCAATTTTATCCTTGGTCTCGGAGTCGGTGATGCCGAAGGTCAGGCTCTTGGAGCGCGGCAGGCGCCAGCTCGACGATAGGCCTATCGTCGTTGTGTCTAGGTCGTGAGCGACTTTATTATTATCTTTAAATTGGCTGCTCTGTAGGTTCAGCGAGACGCTGTGGCCGTGGAACATCTGCGCAAAACCCAGGCCGAGGGTCGTCGTCTGATTATCGAGGGCGGTGCTGGGGTTGCCTTTGGCGACGTTCTGCGAACCGGAGAGGTTGACGGTGGTACCGGACTTGAATTGGAAGGCGTTGCCGACGTTGATCACGCGCTGGGTCGTGGTGGTGCGGTTGGGGTCCCCGTCGAGATTGTCCCGGTATTGGTCCATGTTGAGCGATAACGAGTACCACGAGACGGGGAATACTGAGAGCGCCCCGTCGATCGTGAAACGATCGCCGACCACGGCGGGGTTGCCAAAGGCGACGAAATGGGCGCCGGCCCGCTGCACGTAACTCCGGAATTTGACGGTTTTGCGATCCCAGGCGAATTCTGCGCGAATCGCCTTGTCTTTAACCGGCGATCCGCTCAGGTCGGCGTAATAGGTGTTGGCTTGGTAGGCGCCGATGAACTTCAGCTTCCTGAGCGGCTCATAAAGGAAATCGAGCCCGTAGCCGGAGTTTTTCTGGGCGACGAGGCTGGGGCCACGGTAATTGTTGGATGTGGGGTTGGCGCTCAAGGAGCCGATTTCATCCGAACTGAGGAAATAGTTGATCGCGGTTTTGAACGTCGGTGTAGGGGTCAGCCCTAACTTTGCCGCGTAGATCGAGCGCGCGTAGCGGCCGTTCGTGGTCAGAGTGCCCGCCTGGGAACCCACGACTTGCCCTCCCACCACGTCCCAATCCAGGATTCCGCGACGCTGTTCGAGCATCGCCCCGCGCATTCCCTGTCCCGATACGGCCAACGGTCCCAACATGGGCGAAATATCGCCGGCGTAAATCGTCCCCCACGGAGCATAGTAGTTCGCAGTGATGATCGAGGGATCGAAGGCCTTGCCCTGCCGCTCGAGAATATACAGGTTGATCAAATACGACGAGGCACCCACCTTGCCCACTGTGTTGAACGTCGTCGCGCCGTTGGCACCTTTCCATTGATTGCGGCTGGAATCCTTGATGGACTGGGTCAGATTTCCTTCCATGTGGTATGTAACGGTTTCCGGCGGAGCCGGAATCGGTTTTTCCACAATTTGGAATCCACGGTAATCGGACTCCAGAACGGTGCGGTTATTGCGGACCAAATACACGCGGTACAAGCGCCGTCCGAACATGGTGCCGGGCACGTTGAACGGCAGGGACACCGCGGCGACTCCCCCCGCCGCAACCGTTTCCCGCGGCGAAATCTGATCGGTGCGCGCGATCAGCTTGTAGTCCAGATCATAGACTTCGCCCACCCAGTAGTATGTTCCCGGATCCCACTGCGTGGTGCCGGTATTGACCGCCAGCGCCTGCAACGACACGATGTCCCCGGCTTGGACGGGGTCAGGCGCGGGAACGGTGAATTGGAGGCTGGCCGCGTCGAGCGCGCGCGAAACGCGCGCGCGCCCGACGAGGGCCAGGACGAAGACGACGCCAACGAGACGGCGCATCCTCATCGGATTACTTTTTCTCGAAGTTCAGTTTGACCTTTTTCTGCGAACCGTCCTTATTGGTCATGTTGAGCTCGAGCGTGCGATTGCGCACTGCTGCCTGGTTCAGGATCCCGAGGCTTTTGTCTAGATTCGCCGGGGAAACCTTGTTTTGCCAGGTCTTGTAGTCCTGCGGAGACATCGCGCGCGCAGCCGCGGGGGCCGCTCCCGCCCCGGCCGACGTCTGTTGGCCAGCTTGGAGCGACGTCTTGCCCTTGTCGTTCATCACGTCGACGATGCCCTCGTACACCTTCACGCCCATTCGGTCGGAAACGTCGATGTCGGCTTCGGTACCGCGCACGGCTGCCACCGCCACCGGCGATTTGACCTGGATTCCGTTGTGGCCGCTGATCAGGCGCGTCCACGCGTCGCCAAGCGAAGTGTAAACGGTCGTCGGCTTTGTTCCACCCCCCGATTGGACGACGAAGACGGAGTTTTCGTTGATGCGCATCTCCGCTCCGCCGACGAACGCAACTCCGACTCGGTCGCCCTTCTCTGTTTTCAGCGTGTCCCCGTCGTGGATCAGCTGATTCATTTTGACACCCTTGTAGTCTTCCTTGCCTACGACCTTGACTTGTGGGTGCCCCTCGACGGCGATCACGACGCCGGCGACGGGATTCTCGGCGCGCGCCCGCATTGGCATGACTGCGGACGCGACGGCCAAGAGGAGGACCATGACTTCTTTACATCGTCTGATGTCATTCATCGTTCTTCTCCTTAACCAACTCGAAACGCACTTTCGACACGGTGTTAGGCACGACCTTCAAGAGGTAGGGGACGTAGGTTTTACCCAGTTCCGACAACGGTGGTGCGTTCGGGCGGCCCAAGCGGGCATAAGTCACGAACTTATAGCGCACTAGAAAAGCAACGCCCTCCGGGCGCACCGTCGCGATCTCCACCCGATCGCCTCGGACTTCCCGGCCGCCCAAGACCACGACCACGTTGGATTTAGAGAAATCAACCTCCGGCAACGGAGCGTCGGTCAGTTGCGCCCACAAGCGCTTCCACCGACTCCGCTCCCGAACAACGAATGCCGCCGATTTCGGCGCTTGCGGCCTCATATATCCTGACCATTCCAGAGTGTCGCCTAAAGACATCGACGGTTCAACAGCCGCTTTGGGCGGCGACAACGGGCCACTCGGCTGCGTGATGTCCGCTGGCGCCCCAGGCAACCGTGGTCCTGAAATGAACGCCTCCGCTTTTCCTTCGCGCAATGCTTGGTCCAATGCGTCAACCTCCGCGCGCGTCAAAGTTCCGTCCATCCCGAGCAGCCGATATTGAAAGAGATCAATGCCCAATCCCTTGAGCGTCGGTTCCAAGACTTTCCATGCCTCTTCGGCCGTGAGCACGTCTGTCACTTCTAAATTCGGAGATTCGGGTCGCGCGATAGTCGCAGACGCGAACGGATCCACTGGCGTCGACGTACCGGGCGCCGCGATGACGGGACCCGTCAGCGACACTTGCGCCTGTCCGCCCCGTAATTGCTCGAGAAGCGCCAAGAGTTCGTCCCGCGACAATGTCCCTTCCATACCGACGAGGTTGTAGGCGCTCAGGTCCAACCCCTGGGCCAAGAGCAGATTCTGTATCGCCTGCCAAATCTGCTCGGCGGTTTGCAGCCCGGTGCCCGGCCCCGAGAAGGCGGTCCCCGTCGAGGCGGCGGGCGGTCGAGTCACGCTCAGCGTCTTGCAGTTATTAGTTGAGTTGTCGTCGAAAATCGTGATACACGCGATGGCAAGGCTTGAATCCTGATCAGCGGGAATGGCCGCCGAAACCGAGAACGTCTTGGTGTCGCTCGGCATGAATGCGGGCATCGTCACCGGGCTGCCGGGAGCGGGAAGGCCCCCGAGTGTCACCTTCAGCGGAACGTTGCTTTCCGTCGTCATCCCTTTGTTTTTAACGGTGACGGTGAAAGGAATGTTCCCGGATGCATCCGCTGAACCCGTCACCTCCAAATCGTCGACCGCCAGATCACGGGTTAAGGCGACTGTCGCAATGGAGAAAGAGAAGGGAACAGGGCTGGACGCAATCGCATTTCCGCTCACGTTCAATCCCTCGATTTTCCAGTAATACATCTGCCCCGCGGACAACTTCTGCCGAGGATCGCTGGGATTGGGATTATTCGGATACGTGAAGCTGTTAGCCGCGTTGATCGTCTGCTGAAGGATCGGATTATAGAGGGAAATATTGTCGGCGACCGTGATCCGATACGTGGTCGCGCCGCTGGAGTACCACTGGAATGTGATCGGATTGTCGGTCAGCCCGCCTGCGCCATTGGGCGGATATATCAGCAGAATGTTCGGGGAGGATATGGTGAATGTTTTGTCTTGCTCGAGGGTCGCGCCGTCCAATCTCGCATAGGCCTTCAACGTGTAGGTTCCCGGGCCCTGGTAAATTGCGGAAATCGCCATTCCCGCAATTTGCGCGGCGGCATTGCCCACCGTTCCTGGCACCGCATTGCCCGATTGCGTGAACACTTTATTGCCGTTCGGGGCGAGGACTTCGAATGAGAAAGCGATCCGCCCCGAACTTAATACCCCGTTAAAGACGACTTGGGAGAAACCGATGGTCTC
This sequence comes from Elusimicrobiota bacterium, assembly GCA_031423795.1. Lineage (GTDB taxonomy): Bacteria > Elusimicrobiota > Elusimicrobia > UBA1565 > UBA9628 > GWA2-66-18. The sequence goes on from JANPGH010000157.1 coordinate 5,823, forward strand.
ATTGCTGGAGAACGTTTGTCGTGGTTGATTTGTCGAGTCAGTGACGGAAGCGCCCTGCCCCGACAGCAATCCCGCCGTCGCGGCGCCAGGACATAACAAAACGAACAAAATTATATGTCTCATCGAACCACCGCCAACTTTTTAATCACTTTCACCAACGCGTTCCCGTCGCCTTTGACCTTCACCAGATACAAATAGACGCCGGAGGCGACCGACTGACCCCGGGAGTTGGTCAAATCCCAATCTGCGTGGTACAGCCCGGGAGTGGCGGTCGTAGTTACTGCGGAGCCGGGAATTTCACGAACCAATCGGCCGGCGACGTCGAAGATTTGGATTGCGGCCTCGAAATTTTGGAAAGGGGTGACGAAACGGAAAGTCGTCGAGTTCTTCGCCGGGTTCGGGAACGCGAAGACTTGGTCTTCCGGCAAGGTGTCCATCGCGAACACGATCTGCTTTGTCTCGCCTTCCATCAGTGTCACGTTTTGGTATGGAGTGAAGTCGACTCCGGTGAAGGCACGGACCGCATAGGAACCGGGTAAGAGGCTCGGGATCGCCCACCGCCCGCTCGGCGGCACGCCCACACGTGAGACCGTCCTTCCACGCTGGGCGACTTCGACGAAACTCACCCCTCCGGTCGTGCGCGGCCGCAGCAAAGATTGCGCCGTCGTCGCGACCCGTGACGCGGGAGTCGTCAACGTCGCCAAGGTGCCGGTCAGAGTGGCGAGAGCGTAATTGATATTCAAGGAGAAGTCAACGTTGACCGTCCCCATCGAAATGGAGTCCTGCCAAACGGAGCTGGTCACGCCGTCAACGGTCCAAGTGGCCTCCAGCTTATAGGTTCCTGCGGTGAGTCCTGCCACCGCGTACGTTCCGCTCCCGTCAGCAAGCGTGAACGTCGTTGATATTAAGGCGCCGGAGGTGTCCCAGGCGTTGATCTCAACTCCGGTGATGCCGTTGGTCGACGCATCGACGACATGGCCGAGGATGGCGTTGAGGGGTGCTGGTGTCGCAATCGTCGAAGTCTGGTTCGAGAATGCAGACCAGTTCCCGTCGGCGTCCTGTAGTGCGATGGACACATAGTAGGTTCCGCCATAGACAAGGCTGGTGAGGGTATATTGAGAAGTAGTGCCCGGCGTAACATTACCGGTCGAGTACAACACCTGGGCGGTTGAAGTGCTCGGCACGGCCGTCGCGGCCGTCGCATAAAACACGGCATACTGCCCCAAAAGAATGATGCCGGACGATCCGTTTTCCCCCGTCGCGGTCCAGGTAAGGTCGATAGTGCCGGGTGCGGCACCCGACACCGAGTTCAAATCCGAAATGGCGGCGGGAGGATTCGAATTCACATAGGTGAAAGTTGCCCCAGAGACGAAGAAATTGCCTTGGTTGGCGGGAACCGCATTGTCCACTGCTCGCACCGCGATGAAATAGCTCGCCCCACTGCGCAAATTCGCCTGGAGCAACGCCGAAGGACTTAGCGTCCATCCCACGGTTCCATTGGGGATGGTCGATACCGCAACGCCGCCCCAGGATTCGGTAAACCAATTCCACCACTTACCATCGGAAAGGCGCTCCAATTGCACCTCGACCGATCCCACCCCCGAAGCCGACGTTCCCGGATCGGCCGCAGTGCCATTGATCACTGCAACGGAGGCGACAGTCGAGTTCGGCGCCGGCGCGGACACGCTAGCCGTCGGCGTCGAAGCGTCGTAGACAAAGGAGACCGTGGTAAATACCGTCGAATACTGACCGAACGTGGTCGAAGACCGTGCGATCAGCTTGTAACCAACGCCGTCCGTCAGCGTAATGCCATGCGCCGCCAGGTCGAAGCTCCAGGCACCTTGGCCGACGGCCGGCATCCACGCGTGCGACCCTGAGTTGAACAAGGAGGAACCGGGATTCCAGTACAAATTCGCCACGGCGTCAAATACTGCAATTTCCGTGCCTTGGATCGGGAATGCGCTGGTAGAAACTCCCAACATTGGTCCGAAGGGCGCGACGTAACCCGTCGCGATCGGCGATGAGATAATCACCGTGGGACCGGTCGTGTCCTTAAGCACGTAGAAAGCGTTGAGCAGCGTCGTCGTCGTTCCCGCTATATCCCAGGAGCGTACGGACACGTAATTAGTGGCACCCGTGAGTAGGGCGGTGAAATTGACCGTCCATGGTGTCGCATACGATGACGCTCCGCTCAGCAACGCGATGTCGGTCCAGCTGATGCGGTTGCCGTCTCCCGACGTGTTCGTGCTCACACTGTATTGGAACGAGGCCAAACCGCTCGCCGTATCGTAGGCAGACACGGAATATACGGTCCCCGAAGAGGAGCGCACGATCCCATCGCCGGATTGAGAATTGATGATTGTCGGCGCCGTGGTGTCTTTGCGTACGTAGAAGGCATCTTGCGCGGTCGAGGAATTGGGCACATTGTTGAACACGCGCACCGTGATGTAATTGGTGACCCCTTCGATCAAGGAGTTCCAGACCGCCGCCGGCAAGCTCCACGGCGTCGCATAAGCGTCGGCGGGTGTCAAATTGACGGCCACGTCCGTAAACGCGATCAGGTCTGTGCCCACTCCACCCGCCGTGGTCGATGCTTTCACTTGGAACTTGTCGAGATGTTGTCCAGAGCCGTCAAGGAAGCTGACATCATAGAAGACGCCCACATTAGTTTTGCGCCAAATCGCATCTCCTCCCTGATTGTCAACGATCAGCGGCACCAAATTGCTCAACGTCGTGTAGGTCGAACCCAATGAGGCATACACCGTCACTTCGCCCGCGTTACCGCGCGCCGCCACTTGGAAATAATACGAGGTACCGAAGAGAAGTCCCGTCATCGTAACCGTCAACCCTGCCGACGGAACCGTCGTGAGCGTCACCGAAGAGGCAAACGCATTAAAATCAGCGGCAGTAGAAGCGACGAGAATATACGTCGTCCGGCCCAACGGATTGCCACCGCTAAGCCAATTCAACGTCACACTGCTGACTCCCACCATCGTGATCGGTGCGGGCGCAGCACTCGGCGCTGCCACCAACGTGGAAGTGGACCCCAGGTCCGTGAACGCGGTAGGAGAATTCGCTTCATTGAACGCGGCCACGCGCAGGAAATAGGTCGTATTCGGTGTGAGGCCGGAGAGTGCTACCGATTGGTTGTAGGTAAACGACGCGACGACGGTCCCACTGAAATTCGCGGTCGTGGAATACTTCATTTCATAGAGCGTGCCACTCGGATTGGTCGGCGCCGTCCAAGAGGCCGTGATCTGATCGGTGGTTACTCCCGTCAGCGGCGAGGCGATCGGCGCTTGTGCAGCGGTCATCGTCGTGCCGAGCACGACAAACGCGGAGAAATTCCCGTTGATACCCACCGTCATCGCCCCTATGTAGTATGTGGTATTGGTACTGAGCCCACTCAACTGCGCGCTAGGCCCAGCCGCAGGTGCCGTCGAGAAGACGAACGAGGAGGCGAAGGCATTGAAATCATTGGCCGTCGAAGCGACCACGGTGTAGGTCGTCAGTGCCAAAATATTAGAATTGGCGTTCCAAGAAAGGGTGATTGAAGTCGATGAGACGGCCGAGAAATTGGCCGGCCCTCCCGGAGGTGCTGCCGCCGTCGCCGTGGCGCCTAGGACCAGGTAGGGCGTCAACGCGCCGTCATAACCTTGCGCCGCCACCCGGAAGTAGTACGTCGCGTTCGCCAACAACCCCGCAATCGACGCCTGCGGCCCCGCCGCCGGCACCGTCGACAAGGTCACCGCCGCCGCCACCGACCCGAAGGCGGGATCGGATGAAGCCGTGACCGTGTACGTCGTCACTGCCAGCGGGTTACCGTTGGCCGACCAGCTTACGGTCACGCTGGTGAATCCCACCTCGAAGAACGCCGTCCCCGCCGCCGTCGGCGTCGTCGGATGCGTCGCCGTCGGCGCGAACTGACCATACGACCCCGTTGCACCGCTCGACACTGCTTGAACGAACAAGAAGTAGGTCGTGTTCGGCAATAGTCCCGTCACCGTCGCCGTCGTCGTTGCCATCCCCGCCACTACGCTCGACGACCACACCACGCTCGGCGGGTTGGTCGCCAGCGTCGACGCGACCAGGATATAACCTGTCGCTCCCGGCTCCAAGCTCCACACCGCCGTCATCGACGTCGTGAAGATTCCCGTGATCCCCGAAATCCCCGGCGCGTGCAGCGTTGGCGGCTGGGTCATCGTCGAACCGAGCACCGCGTACGCCGTCACCAACCCCGCGCGATTCATTGCCGCTACCTCGAAGTAGTAGGTCGTGTACGGCGACAGACCGCTAAACGTGGCGCTGGGGCCGGCCGCAGGTGCGGTGGTGAAGCTCACTGACGAGGCGAACGCGTTGAAATCCGACGCCGTCGACAATACCGCAATGTAGATCGTCCCCGTCGGATTGCCGTTGGCGCTCCAAGCCACCGACATGCTCGAGCTGGCGACACTAGGGAACGTCGAAACCGCGCTCGCCGGGATACTGGCAAAAGTAACCGTGCTGCCCAGAGCGGTGAACGATGTGGCCACGCCATCATTGGCGATCGCCAGCGCTTGGAAATAGTACGAGGTATTTGCGACCAGTCCCGCCGTTGTCACCGCGAGGTTATAGGTGTAGGAAGACGTGACCACGCCGTTGAAAGCGGCGAGCGTAGAGGTTTGCAGCAAGTACAGCGTTGCCGCAGGATTGCCCGGAGCTGTCCAGCTCGCCGTGATCTGATCGGCCGCGATCGGTAACAGCACCGGCGTGATTGGTGCCGCGGCCCAGGTCGAAGTCGAGCCTAGCGTCACATAGGCGCTGTCGGTTCCCCCCACCCCGTTGGCCTTGATGCGTAAGTAATAGGTCGTGTTGGACAGCAACCCGATCAGCTGCGCCGAGGGCGTGGCCGCCGCAGGCCTGGTGCTCAGCGTCACCGACGCAGCGCCGCTGAAAGTCAGATCCGTGGACACCATCACGGTATAAGTCGTGATCGCCACCGGATTGCCGTTGGCGCTCCACGCCACAGTCAATGTCGTCGAACTCGCCGCCACAAACGACAGCGCCGCCGCGGCCGGAGGCGGGGGTACCGTCGCCGTGGCGCCTAGGACCAGGTAGGGCGTCAACGCGCCGTCATAACCTTGCGCCGCCACCCGGAAGTAGTACGTCGCGTTCGCCAACAACCCCGCAATCGACGCCTGCGGCCCCGCCGCCGGCACCGTCGATAACGTCACCGCCGCCGCCACCGGCCCGAAGGCGGGATCGGTTGAAGCGATGACCGTGTACGTCGTCACTGCCAGCGGGTTACCGTTGGCCGACCAGCTTACGGTCACGCTGGTGAATCCCACCTCGAAGAACGCCGTCCCCGCCGCCGTCGGCGTGGCCGCATGGGTCGCCGTCGCCGTAAACTGACTATACGGACCCGCCGCATTGATCGATACCGCCTGGACGAACAAGAAGTAGGTGGTGTTGGGGAGAAGTCCCGTCACTGTCGCCGTCGTCGCCGTTAGTCCCGCCACCGCGCTCGACGCCCACACGGCACTCGGCGGATTGGTCGCCAGCGTCGACGCGACCAGGATATAACCCGTCGCCCCCGGCTCCAATCCCCACACCGCCGTCATCGACGTCGTGAAGATTCCCGTGATCCCCGAAATCCCCGGCGCGTTCAGCGTCGGCGGCAAAGTCACCGTTGAACCCAGCGCCGCGTACGCCGTGGCCAGGCCTGCGTGGTTCACCGCCGCCACCTCGAAGTAGTAGGTCGTGTACGGCGCCAGGCCGCTGAACGTAGCACTCGGACCCGCCGCAGGCGCAGTCGTAAAGCTCACTGACGACGCGAACACGTTGAAGTCTGATGCCGTTGACAGCACCACGGCATAGCGCGTGCCCATCGGATTGCCGTTAGCCGACCAAACCACACTCAAGCTCGCGCTGGCCACGCCGGTGAATATCGACACCGCGCTCGCCGGAATTTTGGCCAATGTCGCCACGCTACCAAAGTTCACCAACGACGTCGCCACGCCGTCGTTGGCGATCGCCTGCGCCTGGAAGTAGTACGTCGTGTTTGCGACCAACCCCGACGTCGTCACCGAGAGGTTATACGTGTACGAAGACGTGACCACCCCGGTGAATGCAGCGACCGTAGACGTTTGCAGCAAGTACAGCGTCCCGGACGGGTTGCCGGGCGCGCTCCAGGTAACCGTAATCTGATCCGCTGCGATCGGGGTCAGCACTGGCGAACCCGGAGCGACCCCCCACGTCGAGGTCGATCCCATCGTCACGTAGCCGGTGTCGGTTCCCCCCACCCCGTTGGCCTTGATGCGCAGGTAATAGGTGGTGTTGGACAGCAGCCCACTCAGCTGCGCCGAGGGCGTGGCCGTGGCCGGCATGGTGCTCATCGTCACCGACGAAGCGCCACTGAAAGTCAGATCCGTCGACACCATCACCGTGTATGTCGTAATGGCCACCGGGTTGCCGTTGGCGCTCCAGGACACGGTCAACGTCGTCGAGCTCGCCGCTAAGAAGGACAACGTCACCGCCGCCGGGGGTGCAGCTGCTGTCGCGGTCGATCCCAACAATTGGTAAGCGCTGGCCTGGGCCGCGACGTTGAGGGCCGCGACAAACGCGTAATACGTCGTGTTGGCGTTCAAGGATCCGTAGGACGCGGCCGCTGGGGTGGCCAGCGGCATTGTCGAGAAGGTCACATTCCCGCTGTTACCGTTCGGATAGGAGGCGCCGGTACTGAACACGACGGTGTAAGTGGTCACGTTCAGTGGATTTCCGTTGGCAAGCCACACGATCGCGATCGTGCTCGCGGTCACCGACGTGAACGTGACTCCGGGATTGATCGCGGGTGATGCGGCCAAGGTGGCCGACGTCATGGACACCGAGCTGCGCACTTGCAGTTCCCCCCAAAGCGCGCCGGCGGCGAGATAATAGGTCGTATTCGGCGACAATCCTTGGGGAGCCAAGCTTGATTGACCGACGACCGGCCCCGACGTGACCAAATTAGTGAACGCTGGGCTGGTCGAGGCGCTGACGATTTGGCCCTGGGCACCGACGGGGACGAATGTGACGGTGATGCTGGTTGAAGAAACGGCCGTCACCGAAGGTGCTGCCGGCGGACTCGGCGACTTCGAGGCCTCCGTCGTTCCGCCATAGGAGCCGAGGTTTGCCCGCGATCCGTTCGGTGAAGGCTCCACTGCGAAGGACTCCGCGACATCTGCCGCGTCGAGAGTACCCGCGGTCCAATCGTCGCCGGTGTTGAACCCCGTACCGGGAACGTAACGCCCCGCCTGTGACAACGGATGGAAATCTTCCGCCCCCGCAACCGTGCTCGCCCAGCGCGGGTGGAACAAAACAGAATTTGAATCCTGGCCGAGGGAAGGACTCCAGGGGAATGCGTACGCAGACGCTCCCCACAGAATCGAGTTCACGCCCGCGCTACTGAAGTAATCGTTATAATCCGCCGAGAAACCGGTTTGGCTGGGGAGGTCAACGACGAGGGTCGCCGACGAACCCGTGACCGTCAGTGAGCTCATGAACACGTTATTGCGCACGACGACATTGGGCGAAGCGATCAATTGGAGCAAGTATGCGCTGGTGAGGGCGTTCACCACGTCGGACGCGAAAATATCGTTGAACTTGATCGTCACTTGGTCAGATCCGGAGAGCGCAATCGCACTATAGCTGCCGCCAGCCATCTGGCTCGGATTGGAGAAACGGTTGTGGTCGATCAGCACGGCGCGACTACTTTGCACTGACAGGGCCGCCAATGTCGCGCCGCCTAATGCACTCGAATTGCGCGCGTAAAACGCATTGTTTGCGACCGTCGCGCCCGAGGTCAGGCCATTGAGTTGCAGCCCGGCCATGGAATTCGCACCGGTTGTGGGCAGCAGCACGGTGTTGGAGGTGAACCAAATCGCGGTTCCCGCCTGTTGGGTGGCAATGTAGACGCCCGTACCTGATGTCCCGTAGAAAAAATTCGTCGATATGACGATGAGGCCAGCGCCGCCGGCATCGAGGAATAGTCCCGCCCTTTGGGTGCCGCCGTAAACGGTGTTCGAAGACATGTTCAACCCGACGCTACCGCCCGTCAATTCCATGCCGATGCCCAAAGACGATCTCGCCATCAGGACGTTGGCGCCGATAATGGTCAAAGTCGATCCCAAGACCACGACCGCGCTCGAACCCTCGACGTAAGAATTCATCAGTGCGGTGGCCGCGGAAGCGTGATCGTAGACCCCCGCGCCGGAACCTGCGATGACCGTGCTGAAAGTCACGCCGTTGGCATAACCGTTGGCGATCTCGACACCGGTCGAGGCGGCAATGACGAAGTTGCGACTGAACGTATTTGATGAGGCGCCACTGGCATACAGGACAGCCGATCCGCCGGCGCTGGTGATCGAACTCAGGGTCAGGATATTGAGATTTGCGGCGGAGAACAACGCCGCCGATCCCGCGAAATTGCGCAACACGCTGCTGGTGATAGTATTTGTGGAAGCACCGCTGAGCGCCAGTGCGTAATAGCCGCTCGTTTTGGCGATCATCGTGCTTTGTGAAATGGTGTTCGCGCCATTCTGCGCACCACCGCCGAGACGGACCGCATCACCGCTGGCGTTGAAAACATAGGACTGAGACAAAGTGTTCGATGAGGCGGTTTGCCAGTAGAGCGCCGTCGCCGCCGACGCGTTCACGGTCGAGAGTGCGACCAGGTTGCGCACGGCATTTACGTCGAACCAGACTCCTCCATTCATGAAGCTTCCGCTGATAACGTTATCGCGGGCCCCGCTCGCAGACAATGCGACGTCGCTCAGTCCCGACCCGGGGGCAGTCAATGTACTTCCGGAAATCGTATTGTAGGAGGAATTCGCGGTCAACGAGACCGCCTGCCCGGCCGCATTCGTCACGCTTGATTGGGTTATCGTATTCGACGAGGCCAGATCGACGTATATCGCTTTCGCGCCAGCAACGGTTTGGAACACGCTCTGGGCGATGGTATTGCCCGTGGAACCGCCGGCCAATGTCACCGCGGTTCCGTTCGCGCTCAGCGCCAGGACACGTGTCAGCGCGCTCGCCTGAGCACCATTAAGGTAGAGTCCCGAATAAATGGCGCTGGCGCCCGCATTGTAAGCCGTACTATAGGACACCGACAGCCCGCTTCCCGCAAGCTCCATCGCATAAGCGTTTTGAACGGTGACACTAGTGTATGAAATCGCGGATCCGGCGCTAGCATGTATGCCGACAAATTGAATATAGCTTCCACCATCGACGTTCACATCGGTCAAAATCAGGGACGCGGACGTGGCGACGATGCCGTACGGCAGCGACGCACTCGGAATGACGTCTAAGTTCTGGATGGTGACGCTGTCGTTGGCGATGACGAAGGAGGCCTGATTGCCGGCGCCCGGATCGATGTACGCCCGTGAGGCCAGGGCCGGATGGCCCATGATGATGATGCGATAGTTGTTGGCAATGATTCCATGGACATTGATTTCCTCGTTATCGATGCCAGTCTGGGTGAGGACAATGCACGCGTTGGAGGTCAAGGACGTTCCGATCAGCGGGAATAGCGCTGCATTGACGCTGGTATAATCGGCGCCGCCGCTGGATGCGACGGTAAACTGGGTGCCGCAGCCCGCGAGCGGCGCGGATTTAGATGCCTCCGCCGTGTTTCCATAAGAACCCATGTTGGCGCGCAAGCCGTTCGGGTTCGGTTCGGTAGTGAAGGCCTCCGCGGGATCCCCGCCATCGATTGCCAGCGACGTCGTGGAATCCTGGATCGTGAACGTGCCGGTAGCCGGATTATAGCGACCGTTGACGGCGGCGGATTTGAGGTGGAAATCCTCCGACCCCGAGGCGATATTGGCCCAGATCGGATCGCCGACGATCGAGTGCAGGTCGCCGCTTGAAGTCGCGCGCCAACCGGCAAGCGTGCCGGGATGCGTCAACAGCGTTCCCCAGCTTCCGATAAAGCTCGTGCCACCCGCGCCGAGGAAGAAATTATTGTAGTCCGCCGCAAATCCGGTCTGGCTGACGACATCTACGTTCAGTGCCATTGTGTAGTTCGCCGTGGACGCGGTCATGTTGTTGAAGAAGATATTGTTCTTGACCACGGCGTTCGGGGAATTAGCCAGTTGCAGCAAAATTGGAGTCCCCAGCCCCGTTCCCGATCCCAAGACGTCGTTGAATCGGAAGTTAACACCCGGCGATGAGATCAATTCCACCCCGATATAGTTACCGGCAGTAATTAGGCCAGGCTGCGTCAATCGATTATGGTCGATGGTCAATCCCGTGCTACCGTTCGCATAGATCGCCGAGGTATTATTTGTGCCCATCGAGCCGGACACGCGGTAATAAATATTGTTGTTCTGCACGGTCGCGCCCGCCGTTAGCGAGATCAACACGATTCCGGCCGTTTGTGTGGACGTCGTCAACGTGGGGTTCACAGTATTTGAAGTGATCCATAACGATGAGCCGGCAGCGAGTCCCCGGGCTCCGAGACCTACCTGCGGTCCGCTTAAGATCGTGTTCGTCGAAACGATGATCGTTCCCACACCGTTGGTCTCATCGAACCAAACACCTTGTGACCGTGGCCCGCCCTGGATCACATTCGATGACAACGTGATTCCAGTATTGCCCCCCGTATAGAGCAGCGCGTCACCTGCCGTCGCAACGATGAAGTTTCCGCCAATAAGCGTGCCTGTCGATCCCGAAACGACCGCACCTGTCGATCCGAGCACGTAGGATCCGTGCACGCTCGTATTCAGCGACGAACGATTCCAAAGTCCTAGCCCGGTGCCTGTCATCGAGCTGTTGACAATCGCCGTCAGGGCCGCGTTTTGCACCGTGACGGCGGTACTAGCGGCCGTAATAAAGCTTTGCAAAACAACGGTCAACGAAACCGAGTCGAGCAGCAATGCTGCCGACGCTCCCGTCGCGACAAACGTATCCTGACCGAAGAGATTGGCGTCCGCCCCGGACTGGACAATCGCACCGTTTCCGCCACCCACGTTGGCGATATAGCTTTGGGTTACCGAGTTCGAACCCGAGAAGGACGCGAACTCAAGCGCACTGAAGGCGGACTTCCCGGTGATCGTGCTTAGAACGACCGTATTCGACGTCGCACTCTGCGAGAAATAGGCCGCGCGCCCGGAAATCGAAAGCAAGAATCCGCCCGTGAAAACGTTTGTCGATGCGCCGCTAATGGAAAGCGCCGTCGATCCAACTCCAGAGCTGATGATCACACTCGATTGGATCGCATTCTGATAGCAGCCTGCGCCACCGCCGAGAGTGGCACCGGTACCCGACAAATTGGCGAGATACGATTGTGAAACCGTGTTGAAAGATGCCGTCTGCAGATATAAGGCTCCGGCGGTCGCACCCACGCTGGTGAGCGTGCTGCGTGAAATCGAGTTGTCACCGGCGTCCACGTCGAGCCAGGCGCCGCCCGTTATTACGCTACCGAAGATGCTATTTCGCTGTGAGCCCGCGAAGTACAGCCCGTACTTTGTGCCCCCGGCTGCCGCGATCGTGCTGTAATTAATCGCATTATCGGTCGTCGCGGCATCGAACAAGACGCCAAACGTCGACGTCGCCAAGACGTAATCGCGCGTGAACGTATTGAAGGAAGCCCCGTGCAATGATAACGACGGGCTTCCCAACGTTGTCGTCACAATCGTGCTCAGATTGACCGTGTTATACGCGGTGTCGGCGAGTACGACGGCGTTTCCGGCTCCGACGTTGATCATATAGGCTTGAGAAACCGTCACGCTCGAAGCGAATCGGATCAGCAATGCGGGACTGTTCGCGGAGTTGTTTGTCACGGTGCTGGCGGTTAGCGTGGTCAGATCGGCACCCGTGTCGATCGACAGAGCCGCTCCTGCCAATCCGTTCAGTAAGCTGTTGGAGATTCGCGTCAACGTCGCGTTCGCGACGTAAACTGCAGTCGAGCCGATAACCGTGGTGCTGCTCAGCGCATTAGCCTCGCCGCCAATGTAGGTGACGCCGCCGCCAGTGGTCGCATTCACGATGGACCGGGCGAATGTATTCGACGATCCGTCCACGATCACGGCGAAGCTGCCGGCTCCCGCGCTGCCCGTCATCGTGCTGCTGGTGATCGTATTGGCGTCGGAACCCGCCAGCCATAAGCTTGGTCCGGCGTTGTTATTGAAATAGGACGCGACGATCGTCACGTTTGACGATCCCTGAATGTCGCCGACCGCCGTCGCATTGATGGCATTGAACGTGCTGAGACTGATCGCAGCACCGTTGACGCCGCTCATCGATAGCGCGTTGCCGGTATTCGACATCATGATATTCATCCGAGTCAATGTCACACCCAGCGCAGCGTTGAGGTATACACCGTAATGGCTGGCCGCGCCATTGTCCCCGGCCAAGATCACGGTGCTTGAAGAGACACTGGCTCCGGTTCCAGCGATCGCGATTCCATGCGGCGTGCCATTGGCAGAATACACGGTCGCCGATGTTACCGTGACGCCCGATGATATTGCGATGGCCGCTTCGCTCACGAGACCGTTGAGATCAATTACGCTGACAGAGCTGATCGTCACGTTTGCGGAAGTGGCCCAAATTCCGTAAGTGACGACGCTTGCGGTTGGTGCGACATTGATGCCGGACAGCGTCACACTGGCATTCGTGATCAAGAATCCTGCCGTCCCGATATTGGGCGTCACAGTCGGGTGAACGGTGAGTGCAGGATCCAACATGACGGCCAAGGATGAGCCGTTCATGGTAAACCCGGATATCACGATATTTTCCGGATACGTCCCTGCGTCCTCAACGAGCACGCACGAGTACCCTTGCAAAGGATTGGGCACGCTGTTGATCGCAGATTGGATCGTGCGGCTGGCACAAAGCCCCGTGTGGCAGACTTTGCGGATCACCGCGCACGCTCCGATCGCTGACTTCGAGGCCTCCACAGTGTTCCCGTACGACCCTTGGTTTGCACGCGCGCCGTTGGGAGATGCTTCCAAATTGAAGGCCTCGGCGATATCGCCCGCATCAATCGTCGGCGAAGTGGTCGCGTCGTTGACGAATCCAGAACTCGTGTAACGACCGCTCGCCGAGCGTGGGTGGAAGTCTTCGCTCGCGGGCGCCGTCGAAAGCCACATGGGATTGCCGGAAATAGAATTTTCGTCGTGATCTCCTGAGCAGTTCCACGAGGCATTCAGCGGATAGGACAGACCGGAGCAGAAAGCGGTATTGGCGGCGCCTGATTCGCTAGAGTAATCGTTATAATCGATCGACAAATTAGAGGCGCTGGTCTCATCGATGTACATCGACTCGCCGTTGCCGACCGCCGCCGCGAAAGCGTTGTTGAATATATTGTCTCGAATCGTATTGTCCGAGGCACCGTTGCTCAATCGCAGCAGGTTGCCCGTCTGGATATTGGTCCCAGAAGCATTAATGTCGTTGTATTTGACCGTCGCATTGCGCGTTGAATCCAGCCACAGACCGATGAAGATGTTGCTCGTCGCGACGATGCTGGGATTGTTGACACGATTGTGCGAGTACGAAAGGTAAGACGAGCTCAGCGCGTAAACGCCGATGCGCCGCCACCCTGCCCCCACATCTGATCCTTGATAGTAGAAGGAATTATTATAGACCGCGACGCTCGATGCTCCAATGAGATAGATGCCGAACGCATCCAGCGGAGCGGCCGACAGCGGATTGAAGGTATTGGAGGCGATGAAAAGGTTCGTCCCCGAAACCTGCGTAGACGAATAGAGCCCATAATAGAATCCGGAAGTGAATATATTTGTCGATAGATCTATCGTGCCAGAATTCAGCCTGTCCAGGAAAATGCCGAACGCCGCCGTACCCGGATTGGTGATCAGGTTTCGCGTCAGCGTCAGGTTGACGCTCCCGCCAGTCAACATCACGTCACCGACCGAGCTGCGCAGCGTATTACCGCTGAGCACAGCATCCGTCGAGCCTGAAATGGTGACGGCAGTCGAATTCGATTGGATGTAGGAATTAACGATCTGAGCGTTTCTTGAGGCGGAAATGAGCACCGTCGGTGATCCCGAGAAACTGGTGGAGAACGTGCTCGCCGAAATGACGTTCGCATTTGACCCCGCTCGCATCGCCAATCCGCCGCCGAAAGAATTGAGGACAAACGATCCATTAATAGTATTGGACGATGCCCCGGAGAGGGCCATCGCCAGACTTCCCATACTGGTAATCGAGCTTAGGTCGATCGTGTTCGAATTCGCGTTCGCATCGAAGTACACCGCGGTGCTCGACAGATTGATAAAGGTGCTCTGGGAGAAGGTATTCGACGAAGACGCCGACATGTAAAGCGCATTAATTGCTACCCCGTTCACGCTCACCGTGGTTTGCACGACCGTGTTTCCTGAAGAGCCTCCCGACAGGTACAGGCCGTGGCTGGCGCCGTTCTGTATAAAGTCTCCGGTAAAGGCATTGGTGGAAGACGCATCGATCCACACTGCGCTTAAGCCCGTTGCGGTGATCGTACTCAACAGGATCGCGTTAGCGTTCGATCCGCCGGAGATGGACACACCAGTTTGCCCGCTAATCGCGTCCCGGGTGATTACGTTCCGGGCGGCGCCCAGACGAATATCTATAGCCGTGTCTGCGGCGGCATTCACCGTGCTCAAGCTGATGGTGTTTGCACTGGCTCCCGCGAATTCGATCGCCGCAGTCGTGCTGCTGGCTGCGTAACTGCGAATCACCGTGTTCGACGACGCCCCAGCGGCGAAATACAGTGCCGGGTTGACGGTGCTCAAGCTCGTTACCGTGCTGCCCGAGATCAGGTTGAACGTCGCCCCGGCGGCGAAGTAGGCCGCGTGGCCCCCGGGGTTGGATATGATGCTGTTGACGACGCTATTTGATGATCCGTTCCACCAAACGGCGGCAACACCGGCCGCGGAAGCGCTGACGGTGCTGAGATTGACAGTGTTCGACGATGCCACGGACTCAAAAAGAATCCCGTTTCCGGTGCCCGCAATGATCAGTGACTGAAGGATCGTATTGCTCGACCCAAGCACGTCGATACCCGTGCCTAGCGCTATTACCGTGTTTGAACGAAGCGTGTTCAACACGGATCCCTGTCTGATTTGCACGCCATCTCCGCCGGTAGAGGCCAAGTAGCTTCCCGAGACGGTGTTGGACGTCCCATACAGATAAAGCGCGTTGCTTCCCAATCCCAACGCGGTGAGGGAGCTGGTGACGACGACGTTTCCATATGAAGTGGACGCGTTGATCATCAGCGCCGGCACGCCAGCGCCTGCCACGATCACGGTCGAATTGGCAACGGTATCGGAACTGGCCAGCAGGATCCCGGCGATTGTCACGTATCCGGACGTGTCAGTCACCCCCACCGTCGAGAGGGTGACCCATGACGACGACATCGCCACACCGTAAGACACGCTCGCATTCGGCGCGATGTTGATTCCGATAATGTTGACCGACGAGTTACGCACGTCAAACGCCGCGTAGGCGCCCGGGGGCGGAACCACAGTAGGCGTTTTCCCCGATGCGGGATCGGCGAAAATTGTGATCGACGATCCCGAATTTTTATAACCAGAAATGGTCACTTGCTCCGTATATGACGCACCATCCATGATAACGATGCAGGCCGGCCCCGTCAACGTCGTCGGCAACGAGGCGACCGCCGCAGAAATCGAACCATACGGCATCCCGGCGCCGACGCGGGCCGTGGTCGTGCAGCCTGAGGAGCCGGTGGCCACAGCACTGCGCGAAGCCTCCGTGGTGTTTCCATAGCTTCCGACGTTCACGCGATGATTTCCGTTGAGCGTTGATTCCAGCGAGTAATCGTCATTCGGATCGCCGGAGTCTATTGTCTGGGAGGTCGTCCCATCCGCGACGAAGCCGGAGGACGCGGGATCCCATCGTCCGTTCACGCTCCGGGGATGAAAATCCTCGTTATTTACGTTCGTGTTGAACCATGAAGGGTCCGCGGCGAAGGAGTTCCCGTCCTGAAGCCTTCCCCCGCATGTCCACGGCAGTCCCAAGGCGACAGCCGTATTGCCGCACAAAGCCGTGCCCCCCGTGCCACCGGGCATACTGTAATAGTCGTTGTAATTAGCATAGAAACCGGTTTGTGACAGTGCATCGACAAAAATTGTCGCGGTCGTCGCGGCGGCGAGACTGGCGTTAAACGCGTTATTGGATACCTGTACGGAAGTCGAGCCCGAGCTGAGCACGATCAACGCGGCGGCGGTTATTCCCCCTCCGGAGCCAACATAGATGTCGTTAAATCGAATGCCAGAATTAGGCGATGCAATCAGCTCGATGGCGGCATAGCTGCCGGCGGTGATCCGGTTCTGATCGTCGATACGATTGTGGTGGATCGTTATTCCAGGAGAGCTGAGAGCCCAAATGCTCGAGTATCCGTTTGCCGCACTTCCGCCGAAATATCGGTAGTAAATCGAGTTGAACTGGATCGTCGCTCCCGTGGTGAGACCATTCAGCGCCAACGCCGTGTTGCTCTTGTTCGTCGTCAAATCCGGCAAAAAGATATTCGAAGAGACCCAGACGGAGCTGCCGGGAGTCATCGTACTCAGGCTTACCCCATCGCCGGCGGAATCGAAATTGAGGGTGTTTGATGCAATCCAAATCAGACCGCCGTTGTACGGACTGAACACGAATCCGCTGGTGCTGCCGGATAGCAGATAATTCGAGGTCAGCGCGACGCCGATGGATCCGCTGCCAACGGAGACAGCAGGGTAAGTCGGCGAGTAAAGATTGTTATTAAGGATAGAGGTCGCGGTCGAACCGTAAATTTGGATGCCGCCCGTCACGGTGCTGTAACTGATCGTCGTGGCACTGGCCACTTGCACGAGTGCCGCCCACCCCGACGAATTTGCAAGATAGGATTGTGTCACCGTAACGGATGAAGCCCCGACAGACACCAACAGCGCACTGCTCGGCGAAGTTATTGCCGCGCTGCTCAACAACACTGAGTTCGAGGTTCCGCCGATCACCAAGCCATACGATACAGCCGCGGAGGCCGTGTTGCGAACGACACTTCTTGACAACATATTGCCGTTACCGTATATCCCCACGGCTTCATTGAAGAACGAGTTTGTGGCCAAATTGCTCGAATCAATAAGGTTCGACGCGCCGTAGATCCTCAAAGCCGCCCCGAACGTGTTGACGTTGACGTAGTTCTGGGTCAACGAGTTGTAGTTGGCGCCCGCATTGATGGTGATCGTCCCATTGACCGAATTCATCGTCGACTGAGTGACGGTGTTGTAGGTCGCCCCACTGTTGATTGAAACGGAATCGCCCGCAGAGGCCGTTAACATGCACTGCGAAATGGTGTTCGATGATCCCAACAAATCCAACGCATGGGCTCCGGCTTGCGCGACGGACAAGCTGCTGCCATAGACCGTATTCCAGTTCTTGCCGGACGGGATGTACAAGGCATCCACACTGCGGATCGAGATCGAGCTATAGGAGATCGTGCCGAACGATGCCAGCACGATACCGTCCACGGTGATGAAGCCGCTTGGATCCAAGATCGCCACGCTCGAAATGGTGACGGAGGGCGATGAAACGTAGATTCCATAGGACATTGCTGACGTTGGAACAATCTTAATGCCGGCAATGACCACCGACGCATTGGTGACCACGAAGGCGGCCGAGGCGCCACCCGGGGGACTGACGGTCGGACTTTGCCCCGGATCGGCGAAGATCGTGATCGAGGAGCCGTTATTGGTGAAATTTGTCACTGTGACTTGTTCACTATAGACCGCGCTGTCCATAATCACCACGCAGGCCCGGCCAGAGAGAACGGTGGGGATAGCGGCGACGGCCGAGCCAATCGTCGTGTACAATTGTCCCGCTCCCACTTGGAATGCGACCGAACAGCCCGCATAGACCGCGGGAGAGCGCGAGGCCTCCGCGGTGTTTCCGTAGGATCCTTGATTGACTCGGCCTCCGCTCGGAGCAACTTCCGCAGTGAAAAGCTCAGCGGGATCGCCCGCGTCCAGGGTGAGCGAGGTCGCGGAATCCATCACGAACGATGACGTCGCGGAATTCCAGCGCCCGGCCGTCGATTTAGGATGAAAGTCTTCTGTCGGGCTGCGCGGATCCGCCCACAACGGATCCGCCGAAAGTGATCCGCCGTCCTGGCCCGAAGTACCTATCCACGCTCCCAATCCGACCGACAACAACGTGTTCCAGCGGAAAGAGCTCAGCGTCGTTGAACTGAAGAAATCATTGTAGTTGGACGAAAAGCCCGCCTGGCTCGCGGCATCGGCGACAATGACGGTCATGCTGGTCAGCCCGACTCCCGGTGCTGCGAAGTCGGAAGCGAAGATATTGTTGCGCACGCTTAAATTGGCGGAATTCTCGCCGCTACGCAGAAGCACGCCGCCCATGTTTGCCGTCGTCTTCGCATAGACGTCGTTGAACTTGAACGTCGTGTTGAGGGCATTCGACAAATAGGCCGCGGTGAATGATCCCGCGCTTATCTTTCCAGGATTGTCGATCCGGTTATGATCGATTTTCACTCCGCTCGTGCTTTTCGCCCAAATGGCATAGGCCGTGTTGCCGATCGGTGACGTATTGCGATAGACGAACGTGTTATTGTAGATCGTCGCTCCGCTCACCAGCCCATTAATCATGATTCCAAAAGTGTTGCTGCTGACTAACGCTAATCCCGGCAACAGCGTATTCGATGTGATCCAGACCACCGCAGAGCCGGCCTGAGTTGAAATGGATATGTCCATCGCCAGGCTCGGTCCGATGGTATTCGTCGACAGAATGATCGCGCCACTATTGCCGGCTTGGACATCGATGCCTATCTTCGATGGTCCAAATACGCCCGTTCCATCCAGGACCGTCCCATTCACATTTATATTTTTGCTTCCGCCTTTGATGACCAGCGCCGCTCCACTCGGGTTCGTCGAATAAATGATCGAAGTTGCCACCGTGGTGCCGGTAGAACCGTTGACCACCACTCCGGTCGACCCCAGAATGTAAGAGTTCGACACGACGTTCACCGAAGACTGCTGGATGAGCAGCCCGTAATTGTAGTTGGCAAATTGGGATTGGCTCGTGACCGTGCTCAAGTCGATGAGATTGGCGCTGCCGCCGAGGATTTGCAGTCCAGCGCTGTTGGCACCGCCATCGATAAAGCTTGAAGTTACGGAGTTGCCTTGCGAAAAACTGAGCAACAGCGCGTTCGTACCGGATCCACCCGTCGTCACCCGGGATTGGCTGATGGAATTGAAATTGCCCTGGACCGTCGCCCCGGAGCCGCTGGCGGAAATAGCGGTGGTCTGGGAAATCGTGTTGTGATCAGCACCCGGGTCCACCTGGATCGAATACCCGGTTCCGCCGGCGTTGATGTAGTTGTTGTTGAAGACCATGTACGTGCCGGAGACTTCTAGCGCGCTGCCGGTTGACGCCGCCGTGGCCGTTGAGTTCTGAATATGATCGTAACTGTCGTTAACCACCAGCGCGTTCCCGACCGAGTTGAAGACGAGGACTTGATTGACGGTGTTGGAAGATCCCCCGAACAGGTCAAACGCGCGCGAGCTATTGGCCGCAAAAGTGCTCTGCGTGATGGTTTCGTTGAAGGCCGAGGTAAATTCAGCCGCCAATCCCGTGCCGCCGCCGCTCGTCATCGCGTATACTGCCGAGAAGACGTCGTTGAAACCGCCGTTGACATAAATCCCATAACCAGATGTGCCGGTCGCCGTCAAAGTGCTTGCGGTGACGATGCTGCCGGTCGACGCATTGATGTACACCGCATACCCCGTGTTTCCCCAATTTGCGATAAAGCTCTGGCTTACGACGGTCGATGAACTGTTCAAAATAGAAAGCGCAGCGGCGGCCGTGCCCGTCCCATTGTTGGTGATCGTGCACGACGTGATCGACGTTCCCACGCTGCCGGCGAGCATCACCGCCGAGTTCGTCCCGGCGTTAATCGTCGAGTAGGCAATCGAGCTCCAGGAAGTTAGGATGACGCCTTTGGCGCCGAAACTGCTGCTGCTGATGACGACACTGGAAATTGACACGTTCGGCGACGACACGTTGATGGCGAACGTATTGTTTCCAGTGATAATTTTGAGCCCTTGGATCGTGACTGAGGCGTTCATGATCCGGAAAATCGGCACGCCAGAAGGGACGGTATTGACGCTCGGACGATTCGCGGAACTTTGCGGACCGATGATGATCCGGCCGGCGCTGATATTGACGTTTTGCACGGTCACCGAGGAGGTTTCCGCGTAGGAGCCGCTGTCTTGAATGTCGACGATGCAATCGCCCGTGACGGCGATGCCCGTGGGAATCGCGTTGACCGCGGATGCGATCGTGAAGTAGGGCCCCGTGCCTGAGACGACATAGGGCCCGCCGCAGGTCACGGCGCGCACCCCAACCGCCGCACCCATAGCGGCGACGGTCAGAACGATAGTTCGGAGCCTGCGCGTAATCATCAGCGCTTACCTCCGAATGCGTAGCTGTAGGCGAAGCGCTGCGCGGTGCCCAACTCGCCGTACGGTATAATCGCAT
Source organism: Elusimicrobiota bacterium (assembly GCA_031423795.1). Lineage (GTDB taxonomy): Bacteria > Elusimicrobiota > Elusimicrobia > UBA1565 > UBA9628 > GWA2-66-18. The sequence continues at coordinate 26,328 of JANPGH010000157.1, forward strand.
AGTCGAACGTGCCGTAGGCGGTGCGCAGTCCCGCGCCCATCGTCATGCCGTAAAATTCCGAGAGGCCGGAGGTCGTGGTGCCGAGGGCCTTGCCTAGAGCCGCGGCGCGCTGCGTTGACGAATGCGATTGATAGCCGAAACGCAATGCAAGCGGACCGAAGCCAGCATACTCGACGCCTAGGCGGACAATAGGCCCATCATCGCGCGGAACGTCGACCTCGAGGGTCACCATGTGCGGAAACGAAGTCGTCAACCCGTAGGTGATTCCGGAGCGAAAAACCGTCGGAAGCGGTGCGGCCTGATCAACGTAACGCATTTTGGAACCAACGTTCGCCAGGCACGCGCCCACTGACAGGGGAGAGCCTTCGAATCGACGCAATAGACCCAAATCCACCGCCAACGCCGAAGCGGTATTCGGGCCGATGTTTTCATGGAGAAATTTAACCGTCGCGCCGACTCCGATCCCGGCAAATTGATGGGCGGCACTGACTCCCAGGGCAAGATCAGCCGCATTGAGTCGCCCATCGGGCGACGCGGTCTCGGCAGTGCGGGCTTCGATACCATCCAAACTCAGGCGCGTCAAACTGAACGCGAACGGTCGACGCGCAAGAGCGAACTGCGTCATCGAGATTTCTTGAACGAGCAGCGACTGGCCCACCAACACTTCGTAGGGACGGCTCTTTTGGGACGGATCGACGGAGAACGCTGGGTATGCGAATCCGGCGGGATTGTAATGCGCGGCTGTGACGTCGTCCGCGGCGGACACGAACGCCTCGGCCACGGCCACCGCGCGCGCGCCAAATCCTAAATCCAGGAACGCCGCCGCAGAAGTGCCGGGAGAAGTCGACAAACCCGCGATAGACGACGAAGGCAGGGCAAAAAGCCCCGCCATCACGAAAGCACATCGACGAAATGGCCTCAGGCTCACCAGCCGTTTGGACCCAGTCCCCGGGGGACATCTTCCTTCATAGTGAGTATTTGGAACAAACATTTGACGAATTTGTTACATTCCTCGGCATGCGCTGGAACCCGTGTCACACCCTCCCCATCGCTTTTGTGGTACTCGTCGCAGGATGCTCCGATATCCCGGCTCAAAACGCCCCCGCGGCCGCCACACCAACGATCATCGTATCGGAACCGATACCAGACTCGATGCCGGAACTGCTTCGTGACATCGAATCCTCGTATCGCGCCGGAAAATTCGAACGCGGCCTAGCTCTCGTCAAGCATGCGCTCGAACTCAAGCAAAGCGACGTGTCGACATTCGATCGTATCGGTTCTGTGTACTACGTCTTGGGACGCTATGGCGACGCCTTGTCCTTCTGGACACAAGCCTTGCCACTAGAGGCCGACGCCGCTCGCCGCGCCACGTTACAGCGCTCGATTTCCTCTACGCGCGCTAGCCTCGGGTTGAGTGAACCCGTATCGACGGCGGCCTCCAAACCCGTCCCCGCCGCTGCGCTCCGCTCCGACCCTGGCGAAATCGATCGACTTTATCGGTCTGGGATTAAATACTACGCGGAGGGACAATATCTTCAAGCGACCGACGCCTTCCTAAGGATCCTTGATCGCGATCCAAACAACGCTCTGGCGCAAAGGGCTCTCGAGCGATTACGTCACGAATCAGCGTCGTCAAATCGTTGAAAATCCAAGCCAAACTCGCCGTTCTCATTAGCATGACCGTCGCGGTCTCCGTCGCGGTGACGGGTGTTGCGTTCATTTCCCTCCAACGCCGCACGCTGGTGCGCGCAGAAGCGGAAAAGGAGTCGCTTTTGTTCGAAGCCGTGCGCAAGGTCGCAGGCGAATCCCTGTTCGCTCGTGACCCGCTGATGCTCATTTCATATTTGACGGCACTGCGCCGCGACCGCGCCGAGATTCGCGCCAGTCGTGTGCGACTCGACGGCGATTGGCAGCGCGTTGGGGAGGCTTCCACCGATCCGCAAGCCGCCTCCCATCTGATCACGGCGCAGTGGCCGGGACCACCGCTGCGCACTGCCGAAGTCGAGATCTGGGTTTCCAAAAAAGTGCTCGTCGACCGTGAGCGCCGAGATTTTAAGTCGACGCTGCTCAATGTCATGCGCATCGGGGCCGGCGTCGTCGTCATCGGACTGCTCTTGTCGTTTCCGCTGAGCGCGACGCTGTCGCGCCGCATGCTCCGCATCGAGTTGGCCTTGGATGAGATCGGCCGCGGTCGATTTGCGGCGATCGATGACACCCGCGGCACTGATGAAATCGCGCGTCTGGCTCGGAACGTCAATGCGATGTCGGAGCGCTTGCGCGAATTAGAGGAGATGAAAAAACTCCTCGTCGCTTCGGTCAGCCACGAACTGCGCTCGCCGTTGGCCGCCATCGAAAGCACTCTTCGGGGCTTGCTTGACCGCCCTTCGGACGTCGGAGAAAGCGCGCGTTCCGGTCTGCAATCCATTCGAAAGTCGGCGGCCCGACTCGAGCACTTCGTTTCCTCCATGCTGGAATTGGCCCGGATCGAACGTGGAAAACTCGAGTATTCTGCTCGGCAATCCCGCCTCGACGCGGTCATACAAGATGCCGTCTCATTTTTTAGTTCTCGAGCCAATGAGTCGGGATTGACTTTAGAGGACCGAAGCTCCGCCACCCTGCCGGCGTTCGTCTTCGATCCAGACCTCATTTCTCAGGTTCTGTCGAATCTAATTTCAAATGCCATTAAATTCACCCCGCGCGGCGGGCGGATTACTGTCAAAGCGACGGTCAATGGAAATACCGCTGTAGTACGCGTCGTGGACACCGGGGTGGGAATTCCGGCGGAAGCACTCGAGCGCATCTTCACTCCGTTTGAGCGGGTTCCCAACGAAATGCACGCGACTGGCACCGGCTTGGGACTCGCGATTTCAAAAGCCGCCGTCGAGCGGCATGGCGGCCGGCTATGGGTAGAATCGCAACCGGGAAAGGGTAGCTCCTTCTATTTCGAACTCCCCCTCAGCGCCGAGCGCTGAAGCAATATCCGATTCCGACCAGGGTCTGCAGGTTTTCACCGGATTTCCCGAGCTTACCGCGCAATGAACAAATGTGCCGATCGACGGCGCGAACGCCCCGCCGCCGGTCGCCGCGAAACAGTTCGTCGATCAGCCACCCCCGCGTGAACACGCGGTTTGGATTTTCGAGGAATTTGTGAAGCAGATCGAATTCGAGTCGGCTCAAACGCACCGATTTTCGTTCGACCCGGCATGAGCGCGAGTTCGGGTGGAGCTCGAGTGCGCCAAGGCGCAAGAAGGTCTCCTCCTCGGACTTCGGCCGCCTCACAAGAAGTGAAGAAAGACGCACGATCAGCAACTCGGCGTCGATGGGCTTGGTCATATATTCATCGGCGCCGGCGGAAAAAATCTCCACAGCCTCCGTCGTCGATCGACGCTCAGACAGCGCGATGAGAATCAACTTGGCATTTTTTGGGTCAGATCGCAGAGCGCGAATCACCTCGCGGCCCGACATCCCGGGAATGTTCACCGTCACGATGACGGCGTCGGGGCGTCGGTTATCAAATCGGCGCAGGAATGGCTCGAGTGAGCGGTGATGCTGCACTCTCCAGCCCTCGCGGGCGAGGATTTTCTTTAGCGTGCGCCCCGCAACGCCATCGGGCTCCACCAGCGAAACGCGCGGGTTCACGCGGCTTCGCTCAGTGCGGTGCGCACTCGCTTCAACAGGTCTTCGGGATCAAACGGTTTAAGCACGTAATCGACGGACCCCGCGCGAAGGCCTTGCGCGAGACTCGACGCCGCTGACCGCACGCTGCAAAACAGGATGGGCGTCTTCGGACGGCCCGAATCCCGCATCGCTCGAGCGATGTCAAATCCAATCATGTCGGGGAGCATCACGTCGAGCAGGACGAGGTCCGGCTTTTGCGCCGCGTAGAGTGCAATCCCCTGCTTCCCGTTAGCCGCGGCGAACACGGAATACCCCGCGCCACCCAATATCTGCCCCAGAAGGGCGCGATATTCCGCTTCGTCATCAACGACCAATATTTTCTGCGCCATGCGTTTGCGAGGACTTTAACCCTTGTCTTTCAAATTGTCAATATATTCAATATGCGCTCAGCGCCCGACATGGGTCGATTCATGCTGGATCTGTGGCACCGCAGTCGCGGTAAGTGGCGGCTTGCCACCCTCGTCATTCTGGCCTGCTGCGCGACGTATTTCAACAGTCTCAACGGCGACTTCATCTATGACGACCGCCCCATCATTGTCGATAATGCCCTCGTTCGCGGTCCATTGTCTCCCGCCAAAATATTTGCATCCCCTTATTGGAATCGCGGAGATTCCGTGGCTTCGCGCCAAGGCGGAGGACTGTACCGACCTCTGACGATCTTTAGTTTCGCGCTGAACCGCCGTATCAGCGAGGGGAAACCTTTTTCATTCCATTTCGTAAACCTCGTCCTGCATGCGCTGGCGGCCATGTTATTATTCCAGCTTCTAGTTCGACTGGGGATATCTGAGAACGGGGCGGCTTTCGGTGCACTTGTCTTCGCGGTACTCCCCCTTCATGTCGAAGCGGTGAGTTGGATCGTAGGCCGTGCGGAGGTCCTGGGAACCGTCTTCATTCTCAGCGCATGGATTTTATTGCACCAGCGCAACTCGCGAATTCCCGTCATAACGGGCCTCGCGCTATACAGCGCGGCTTTAATGTGCAAGGAGTCGTCGGCGCCGTTCCCCGCCGCCTGGATCATCGGGGAAATATTCCTCCGCCGCGGCTCTTTCAAGAAACTCCTCCACGATCGTCTTATCGTTTGGCTGTGCGCATTCGGCGTTCTTTTGTTTTACTTGTCGTGGCGGCATTCGATCCTGGGATCAGCATTCGTCGTTGGAAGGCCTTATTTCTCCGGACAGCCACGACTCGTGGTTTTTCTGACCATGGCCAAATTCCTGTTCAAAGGATGGCTCGTGCCGATGGTCACGGGCCTGGGACTCTGCGCGGACTACGCTCGCCCCGGTTTTCCCGACGCTTCCCCGACTGACCCGTTCGCGTGGAGCTGCTTGGTCGCGGCGTTGGGTGCAGCGATCGCCGCTGGAGTCGCTTTTTACCGACGCAAATCCTATGCCGCTCTTTCCTTTTGGTTTTTTTTCACTTTCGCCGCGCCGCTGCTGAACATCCTCATTCCCATGGAAATCATCGGTGCAGAGCGAATCATGTACCTGCCGTCGCTCGCTTTTTGCCTGCTGATGGCCGTCGCGTGGGAAAATCTTCCGCGCTACCTTGGTCGCGCAATTCAAGCACGCACATTTCTTGCCGCGATTTGTTTGGCGTGGTGGTCGTTTCTTACCGTCCAGCGCAATAAAATATGGGCGAGCGAGACGACCCTTTTTACCGCCACCGCCCAGGCCGCGCCGACAAATCCGCGAGTGCTCTCCGGTCTTGGAATCTTGGCCGATCGGCAAGGCCATCATGAGCGGGCCCGCGAATTCTATCGCCAGGCCTTGTCCATAGACCCCCGATACTCCCAAGCCGCATACAATATGGGCATGTCATATTTTCAAGACGGCGCATGGCGAGAGGCACAGGAGTGGTTTAAAAAACCGCATGACTGGCCCCAAGACAAGGACACCTTGTGTTTTCTCGGGCTCATCGCCGAGCGCGGCGGCCGCGATCGGGAAGCACTTGATTATTACTTCCGAGCACTCGAAATCGACAGCACCCAACCCGTGGCGCGGCGAAATCTCGGGCTGCTGCTCGTCAAAATGGGGCGTCTTAAAGAGGCACAGTCGCTACTCAACGGCCCGTCCTGATAAATACGCTATAATTTCGGCTCTGGAAGGGTGGCCGAGCGGTCGAAGGCGCACGACTGGAAATCGTGTAGGGTTAATAGCCCTCAAGGGTTCGAATCCCTTCCCTTCCGCCATTTTTTGAACCTCCCGCGCATGACCATCGCATCGCGTTCGACCTTGGTCCTCGTGACATGCGGTCTGCTGCTCCTGACCTTCGCTCCCGCCCAATATTTTGGACGCCAACAAGACGATGTGCTGTACTTCGTGGGCGCAAATGCCCTGGCCCGCGGCCAATACTGCCTCTTGACGACGCCCGGATGCCCCGCGCTCACCGTCATCAACCCCGGGTGGCCGTTGCTCCTGGCGCCAATCGCGTTCTTCACTGAGCGCCCGGGGGCATACCAGATATTTTCGGCCTTGTTGCTGGCACTCTCGCCGTTTGTTCTGTGGCTGTGGCTCAAGCGACGAACGGACGAAACCAGCGCCCTTCTCATCATCGCATTGTTCGCCAGCAATCCTCTCGTTTTTTCTCAATCCGGCGTGGTGATGTCCGAGATCCCTTTTTTACTGGTCCAATACCTTTTGCTCGTCGCCGCTGAGAATCGCGCGGCGTGGGGCGTCGGTCTCTTGTCGTTTGCGTTATTGTCCATGCGCACGGCCGGACTCGCGGTCTTGCCCGCGGTCGCCTGGCCTTTCATCTCTCGAAAAAAATGGCGCGACGCGTCGCGGGCTCTGGTTCTCCCATTCGTATTTTTCGTTGTTTGGTTGGCCTGGTGCTATCGAGCGACGGGATCCGTCGCCAAATTCGACCTCCTCCCAGGCACCTATGCGCAGCATTTCGCCACGAAGCTTTTGGAGATCGCGGTGATAAATCTGCGCTGGTACACAACGACATGGGGCGGATGCTTCCTTCCCCCCGCGTGGGCCGGGTCCATGTGGGCATTTTTGCTCGGCATCGGCATGGCCGCGTTTTCTATTCGCGGACTTTTCCTTGTCTTGCGGCGCCGTCCCGAGGATCCCGCGGCGCTGTCCCTGCTGGGGACCGGGTTGTTATTGACGGCCTGGGGATGGCAGTACGAGCGGTATTTGCTCCCTCTTCTGCCGCTCCTATTTTGGTCTGTCGCGCAGGGACTGGGCCAATGGAAGAAACCCGCCCTCGTGGCCTTGCTGCTCCTGCAGATCGCTTGCCAAATGGCGCCACGGCTCGGGCGGCCCGGCCCATGGGACAAACCAGAGCTGTCGGCGACCTATGCGTGGCTAAGCGCCAGGCCACGGCCCGCGCTTCTCACGAGCGTGGAGTACGTCCGCGACGGATATCTCAGTGGGCTTCCTAGCGTGCCCTTCCCCGACTTCGAAAGCCCCGCGCAAATGGCAGGCGCGCTCAAATCGCGCGGCGTACGTTACGTCTTGAGCGTCCAGTCGCTTGACTACGGGCTCGAGGCGGACCCCACGTCCTTGATCCGCCGCTCGGTCGACCGCGCACAGCGCCACCTACTTGACGCGCGTTTTTTCCGACCGATCCACTCCGAACCAACTGAAAAAAGCGTTATTTATGAACCACTTTAGCACGCGCGCGCGTCGCGCCGCCGCGATCTGGAACAGTCATCCTCTGGCCGTTCTCATCCTGCCAGTGATTATCTCCTTCGCGATTTATGCCCGGACGATCGCCTCTACTGATTTTATCCGCGATGATGCCTATATCATCGCCTCGAACGGTTTGTTGGGCTCCGTGCGCCTGCTCCCGCGGCTGCTTTCAACCGGATATTGGGAGGGCGCTATGGGATCTGTCGCCCCGGTGCAAGAATACCGCCCGGCGTTGATGCTCTCTTTTTTCCTGAACCGCGCGGTGTTGGGCACCAATCCGTGGGGATATCACCTCGTCAACGTATTGCTGCATGCCGGCGTAGCCGTTGCCCTTTTTGCCGCGCTGAAACGCTTCCTCAAAACCGCGACGGCGGCACTCGCCGCGGCCCTGTTCTTGACCCTCCCTGTGCACGTGGAATCAGTTGCCTACATCGTCGGTCGCTCGGAAATTCTCGTGCTGCTGTTTTTACTTCTTTCATGGATCGACCTAGAGCGCTCCCGAGAACATTGGCGGCGCGGCCTGCTTTGGTTCATGCTCGCGTTGCTAACTAAGGAACAAGCCGTCGTTTTCCCGATTTTACTTGCGGCCAGCGACTGGATGCACAAAGTGAAGAGGAACTGGGTTCACGCCACTTTATGGCTTGTCGTGACCGCGAACATGGCCCTGCGCCTTGTCGTTCTGGGACGACCGTTCCACGGCGGCCACGATTATTTTGCGGATAAAGGAGCGCTGGTCCGTCTCCTCACGGTTGCGAAATTTTGGGTCCTCCATTACGCCGTTCCTCTCGTGACCGGCTCGGGCCTGTGCTCCGATTATTCACGCCCTCTGATCCCCGACTCCGCTGCAGGCGACGTTTTCGCGTGGCTCTGCCTCGCGTTTTGGGTCAGCCTTCTGCTGGCGACGACGTATGGGCTCTGGCGCAAACGTCCATTAGGACTTCTTGGAATCGTCTTCTTCCTTCCGGTGCTGCCGACCTCTCATCTCATCCTCAAGCTCGATACGATCGGCGCCGAACGCTTCCTCTACACGCCGTCGATCGTCGTTTGCGTTCTCGCTGCCCTCGCTCTCGAACGCCTGCGTTTGCTAGCACGAAGCCTGGCATTGGTGCTCTTGCTGACCGTCTATTCGATCGAAAGCGCGGCACGCGCTGAAATATGGCGCAGTGAGATGGCCTACGCTCAAGCATCCGTGCGGGACAATCCCGTCTCAGCGGGAGCGCGCAGCACGCTCGGGTTGGCATTGCTCCGAAACGGTCGTGCGGTCGAAGGCGAGACGAATTTTAGAAAAGCGCTGGAACTCAATCCCAAACATCCCGCCGCTTACTTCAACCTCGGCCGCCTTTATTACGATCAAGGAAGGATCGCGGAGGCTGACCGCATGCTCGCGCAGGTCACGGGAGACGCCGCGGACGCCGACGTGTGGGTTATGCGCGCGCTGATCGCGGAGAGACGTGGCCAACTCGACTATGCGGCGACCGCCTACGATCGCGCTTTGACGATCCGGCCTTGGGACGCCACGGCCCACTTCAACCTAGGCCGCCTGGCTTTGGCTACGGGTCACCCGGCAATATCCACGCAGCATTTCCGGCGTTATCTTGAAATCGCACCGGAGGCTTCCGACGCACCTCAGGTCCGCGAGCTGCTGGAAAAAAGACGTTGATCGGTTAGAGCAGCGGCCAACCCATCGGTAGAATCTTAAAGAAATTAAAAATCGCTCCGGCCGCCAAGAACGGGCCGAAGGCAATGGGATCGGAGCGCTCAGCTTTTCCAGTTTGGATAAGATACACACCGTAAATCGAACCGGCAAAGGAACCGAGCATCAAGCAGTCAAAAGCGCCCGTCGCTCCACTCCAAGCCCCGACGGCCGCCAATAATTTGACGTCACCGAAACCTAGGGCTTCCTTTTTGAGAATAAACTCGCCGAGGGCGGCGATGGCCCAGGACATCGCAAGGCCCACTAACGCGCCACGAAAGCTCCACCATAGCGCCACCGGCCACGATGCGTCCGCGAAATATGGGTTCACGCAAGACAACGCCAGTCCCATACCAAGCAGGCCCAACGATAGTTCATCGGGGATCTCAGTCGTGTCCCAGTCGATTAGGGATAGGGCCACAAGCGCACCGCACGCAAGAGTCACGCCCGTAGCCCAGATCCACTGCTCGGGCCACCGCCAGAAGATTGCGCCCGCCAGCAACCCCATCGTGGCTTCGACGGACGGATAGCCGGCGGAAATCGCCTTGCGGCAACGCCGGCACCGGCCCTTTAACATCAGCCAGGAAATGACCGGGATGTTGTCGTACGGGGCGATGGGCTTGTGGCAATGCGGACAGTGAGACCCGGGGGTCACCACCGACTCTTCTCGAGGGAGGCGATAAACGAGGACGTTTAAAAAGCTCCCGAAAATGGAGCCGAACAGAACTGCGACAACGGTGGGAAAGTAATCCATGATAAAAAAGAAAGCCCCCCTTAAAAAGAAAACCCCGGGAGCCCGTTAGGGCTCCCGGGGCGATTCTTACAGATTACTCAGTAGGATGACCAGTTGGTCCCCTTCGTGTCGGTGTGCGAACAATTGACGCCCATCGTTCCGAAGTTCGCGTTGCCGGCCGTGTTATTGTACAACCACCTTCCGGGGCTCACTGCTTCGCTCTCGGAGACAGCGTCCAACTCCAAGGACGTATCACCATGATAATTCGGCGACTTAGCCATGGGAAGTCCGGACAGATACTTGCCCCCCACCGTCAGTGCCCCGAGGCTGGAAGGATACTGACCTTCCATGTCGCCGTAGTAGA
>JANPGH010000158.1:0-22680 GCA_031423795.1 Elusimicrobiota bacterium
CGTCTCCCTGTTCAACAGGCATTCCTCGGCGGAAGACGCGATCATAGCAGGTTCAACAGGGTTGTTGGATGACTTCTAAGTAGATGCTCGTTTTTAATATAAGATTCGACAGTGACGGGCTTTTTCGATAAAGGTTTTTCGGAGGCCTAATGATAGAACGGCGATTACATGACCGAGGGGAAGACGTGGCGACGTCGCGGAAATTCTGGAAATTGATCGGATTTGTCGCGATGGGAACGGCCGTTCTTTTTATGATCGTGCGGTGGGCGCGATCGGGCGGATAGGTCCGCCTCAGCTCATCAGGTCGTTGACCATCGTTAAGACCGCTGCATCATTGAATGGTTTGGTGATGTAACCCGCCGCACCCAGCGCCATCGCCTTGCTTCGCACCGCGGGGTCTTCCAGACCCGAGCACACGATAACGGGCTTGCTTTGGTTCGGGCCAGGAGCTTTGGTGTGTTCGATGAGCTCAAAACCTGTCATACCGTGGAGATTGATGTCGCACAGGATGAGATCGTAGGGATCCTTCTCGATGGTCATCAGCGCGTCCTCGGCGCTGGTGCAAAAGAGAAGTTCAAAATCATTTTTCAGTATGGCGCCAAGGAGTTCTTGATACCCCAGCTCGTCTTCGACAATCAGGATGCGCTTTTTCATTCGGTGACCAAGAGGATAAGGCATTGGGCGCGTTTCGTCAAGATTTAATAGGAACGAGTTCTTCGACTTGACGCAGGAGGCGCATGGGGTCAAGGGGCTTATCCAGGAAAACGGTGACATTGCGCGCGTCCGCAAACCCGGTGCGCTGGCTTTTGTCCGCGGTCACAACGATGACCGGGATGGACTGAGTGTCGTGAGTTTGCTCGAGTTGTAACGCCAGTTTGGGTGACGTGCCGAAATCGACCTCCGCGTCGATGACGACCACGTTCGGCACCGGATGGCCTTCGAGTCGTGAATTTTCGAGCGCCGCCCACGCTGCGGCCATGTTGTCGGCCTCCATCACGTGGAACGTATTTAGTGAGAGTGCCGAGTGCAGACGCGAACGCTGCTCCAGGTCCCCGTATACCAAAAGAACGCGGCCTCGACCCGAGGCGGCTTCGGCGGCTTGATGGAGCAAGAAGCGGGGACGGGACTGGCCTAGGAGCAACGCGTCTATGAGCCCCAAAAGCTCATCTTTCTTGTAGGGCTTGGCGAGAAAATACGCATGGATCTCCTCGCCGACGGTCCCTTCGACGATTTCGCGAGCGACCGCGCTCAGAATAACGATCGGCGTGTTGGCGGTCTGTGGGGACATGCGCAGACGCTGGAAAAAAGTCGAACCGCCTCCGGCCGGCAACATAAAATCGGAGAGGATCAGGGCGGGCGACTCGAGCTTGGCCATCTGCAGGGCTTCGATCCCATCCTTGGCCCAACTGACTTTATATCCCGCAAATTGAAGAACGTGGGAGACGATCGCACCGAACTCGAGGTCGTCCTCGATTAGCAGTATCGGGGTACTTGCCATGGTCGAAGTATATTACACCCATGGATAAAGCGCGGTCAATGACTTAACGGTCACACGCCGCTTTGCGGCGTGTGATTCCTTTATGACACATCCTCGACTTAGTCTTTTTTAGATGCGACAAAGGGAACCGCGAAGTCTTTTCCTGTCAGCACAACGCCTTTGACGTCCGTGGCGGCGTAGCGGGCCTTCTCGTCGGAATCCTTTTTGATCATCTCGATGTAAGGTTCGCCTTTCAGCGGGGTGAGTTCGCGGTTGAAGAGGAACCCCTCGACGGTTCTGCCGTCATTCAACGTCAAGGTGACGTGACCGCGAAAGTCGTAGGCGGCTTCGATTTGAGCGGCGACATCGGCTGTGATGGCCATGTGATCTCCTAGACGTGGGCGCGCAGGCTGGCGACAGTTTTTTCCCAATCGACGTCGGCAGCACCGCCTTGGGCGAAATCGGGGCGGCCGCCGGCGGATCCACCGTTGGAGGCCGCGAAGGCCTTGGCGATTTTAGCGGCGTCTACGCCTTTTGCCGCCAGGTCGGGCGTCGCCGCGAGCACGAAGCTCAGCTTGCCGCCGCCGGACGCGGCGAGGAAAACGAGGCCCGAACCGATCTCGGACTTGAATTTGTCCGACAATCCGCGCAGAGATTTCGGATCCGCTCCGTCCAGGCGCTGGACGCAAAGTTTCAGTCCATTGACCTCGATCACGGTACGACCCGCGTCGGCGCGGGCGGCGAGTTGGCCTGATTTTAAGGTACTCAGCTGGTTTTCGAGCTGCTTGATCGCGATCTTCAACTCGGATTCTGATGCCTTAGCGAGAGCTGCCGACTTGCCCCCGAGTGCTTCGATTTGGTCCCGGAGCTCGTGCTGCCGCTGCTCCAGTTCCGCCAGGCGTTTGGACTTAGCGGCGTTCTGCGCCCCCGCGAACTCCTCCACGGCCTTACCGGCGAGAGCCTCGATGCGGCGCACGCCGGCCGAGGCCGAGGCTTCGCGGATGATCTTGAACGCGAGGATCTCTGCGGTGTTGTTGACGTGAGTGCCGCCGCAGAGTTCCAGGCTAAAGCGATTTTTCGGATTTTCCCAACCGGAGGCCCCGATGAGGAGAAAACGGGGATTTTCGCCGTAGTCCTCTCCGAGCAAGGTCGTCGCGCCGAACTCGGCCACGCGCGCAACCGGCTGCACTTTCGGGGTCACTGCGTGACCTTCTTTTATTTCATCGTTGACGATGGATTCGATGCGGGAAATCTCCTCTGGCGTCAAAGCTTTCGCGTGCGTAAAATCAAACCGCAGCTTATCCGGGCCGACGTAGGAGCCGGCTTGACGAATGTGGTCGCCCAGCACCCGTTTCAGGGCCTCGTTCATCAAATGCGTGGCCGTGTGGTGCGGCACAATGCGCGCGCGCCGCTGCGCATCGACCTCCGCGCGGACCTCCGTGCCGACGTCCAGGTGCGCGCCGTTTTCGAGCAGATGCACGAAAACATTGCCGTATTTTTGAGTGTCGAGGACCCGAGCGAGGACATTTGATCCGTCGGCTGCCACCAGATCTCCTGTGTCGCCGACTTGTCCGCCTCCTTCCGCGTAAAACGGAGTTTTGTCGAGCACGGCGAGTCCTGGGGCCGAGGCCACAACCTTCGCGTGTGATTTGAGGGCAGAATAGCCGACGAACTCCGTCGCGGACGCGTTCGCGGTGATGACCGCGAGGTCCTTTTCACCGGATCCTCTCCACGAAGCGCGCGCCGTTTCCGAGGCTTTTTCCTGTGCGGCTTTAAATCCTTCAAGGTCGACGCTGACGCCGCGGCCCACGCAAATCTCGTTGACCATCTCCAGAGGGAACCCGAACGTTTCGTAGAGCCGGAACGCCTGCTCGCCGGACAGGGTTTTCCCGGTCTTCTCCAAGAGCTTGTCTAGTTCCGCTTCACCGCTGTGCAGCGTCTCCAGGAACTTGGATTCCTCAGTTTTCATCACACTTTGGACGTGAGCCCGTGCTGCAGGCAGTTCCGGGTAACCTGGGGCGAAAATTTGGATCGCGGCGGGGACCAGTTCATGGAGGAAGGGGCGGTCGTAGCCCATCAGCTGACCGTAACGCGCCGCGCGGCGCACGAGGCGGCGCAGGACGTAGCCGCGTTCGACGTTGGAGGGGATAATGCCCTCGCTCATCAGCATGGTCGCGGCGCGGGCGTGGTCGGCGATGACGCGATATCCCAACTGATTTTTGGGATCCAACGGATCAGTTTTAAGGATCGACGCGGCCTGCTCGACGATCGGCCAGAACAGGTCAGTCGCAAACGGCGAGGGCTTTCCCTGAACGCAGAAGGCCAAGCGTTCGAGCCCCATCCCGGTGTCGATACAAGGTCGCGCCAGCGGCGCGAGTGATCCGTCCGGTTGGCGGTCGAAGCCGGTGAAAACCAAATTCCAGATTTCGATAAAACGATCGCCGTCCCCGCCGACCACATCGTCTTTGCCGGAGGCGAATTCGGGACCGAGGTCGTAGTAAATCTCGGAGCAGGGTCCGCACGGCCCCGTCGGGCCCATGTTCCAGAAGTTCGTGTCCGCCCCGAGCCGCTTGGCGGGGTTCGGCGCGCCGACCTTTTTCCAAAGATCGACAGCCTCGTCGTCAGCTTCATAAACGGTCGGGTAAAGCCGCTTGGGATCAAGGCCCGCTTCACGGGTCAAGTACTCCCAGGCCCAAGCCACGGCCTCCTTCTTAAAATAGTCTCCGAAGGAGAAGTTGCCCAACATCTCGAAGAACGTCAGATGGCGTAGGGTCGTGCCGACACGTTCTATATCGGTCGTGCGGAAGCACTTTTGGGAGGAAGTAGCGCGCGACAGGTCTTTTTTCAGCCCCAAGAAATATGGCTTAAAAGGTACCATTCCGGCCGAATTGAACATCAATGTGGCATCGCCTTGGGGGACAATAGGCGTTGAGGGGCGTAGGGTATGGCCGTTTCGGACGAAAAAATCGAGATAGGATTTACGAAGTTCAGATGAGGTTTTCATGATTTTATGGGAAGAATCAATTATAGCTTTTCAGGCTGGATCCTGGGCTAGGCACAAAGGCCTATGTCCCGGTGGCCCCATCGGCTCTTGTGAGAGACCCCGTTTTCGGCGATCATAAGGTCATGAAGATCAAACGGGTCATCGCAGCCGCGTTGAGCATTACGCTACTGGCTGAAGCCTTCGGGCCCGGCGCGTACGAAGCTCTCGCGCTCGATGCCAAGATAAACCCGATCCGCAGCGGCGGCGCCGTCGCCTTGCATATGTCGGCGATTACGTCGCTGGCTGGTCCCGTGGCGAATCTATCCGGGGGCGCGCATCTTCCGGGTGCCGCTTCGGGCGTCGGCCAGTCCGCCGCCTTCATTCCGGCGGCCGCGTCGGATTTACCGGTGGGCGGCGAAAATCCCGAACCCGTCGTTTTCGAGAACGCCGGCCCCAACGGCAAGGGCACGCTGACGATCCATAACCCGGGAGCCCAAGTCTACCGAATGACCTACGACGGCGGGTACAAGGCAGTCGCCCCCAATTTCGCCGTTAAGCCCGGGGAAAAGCCGGTGTTCGTTTTGGTCGGCACAGGTGAGGCATATGACCGGGGTTGGGTCACACAATGGGTCGCAGACGCTTTGAAGGATATCGGCGCCAAGGAGAAAGGCCTCGAGGACATCCAATTGGTCATCGTCGACGAGGCAGCGCATCGGCCGAAAGGCGCCGAGCATTACATCGTCGCGGATATCGCGGACTCGACGCCGAAAGGCGTGGCGGCAGTGAAACAAGCCGTCGTCGATTATTTTATAGGAACCAATCTGAGGCCGGTAGCCGCGGCGACCATGAATCAGGCCTACGTGCGCCTGGCGCCGGCCGTGCAGTCGGCCTTGCGCGACGCCCACAACCCGAATCTCCGCGTCAATTCGCAGCTCGCGATCGATGCGAGCGTCGCGAAATTCGACGCGCGCAACATCATCAACCGCGCGGTCAAGGAGCAATATCTCGCCGCCGAGGCCGTCGGCAATGCCGAGGATGCCGATATCGAGACGCGGGTTCGCGAGGCGTTCCGGAAAGTTTCCGCGGAGACTCCCACCAAGAAAGTCGTGCTCAAAATCAACAAAGGCGCGGGCAAGGGCGGCCAACGGCTGGACATCTCCACAGAGGCGGAGATGATTACCGCCTTGCACGAAATCCAGCGCGACATCGCTTTGTACAAGGCCGATCCCGCCAAGCTCGCCCTCTACCTCCAGCAAACGGCCGAGGAGCCGGTGCCCCTCATCGTCGAAGGAATGATCGATTTAAAAACCGAGATCGATGACGAATTTACCATCAGCCAATTGCCGGACGGCAGGCTCGACATCATGGGCTTCATCATCGGAAACGCTAATCCCGGATCTCGCGAAAAGGGCTACCTGTTTGGCGTCGACGGCCTGATGTCCAAGGAATTCCAGCACGCCTTCATCAGGTCGGGGCTGGCGGCGTTGATCGCGGTATACGAGAATTTCGACGGCGTTCCGTTCGGGCCATTCCATATCGAAGTGGGCGCTCGCGGAAATCTCGAGAAACCAGACACCGTGACGATCGAGATCAATCCCACGCGCCCGGTCGGCGGCAACGGGATCCGCTTCGCGATGGAATGGTGTCCCGAGGTCAACTTGGTCGCCAACGCCGTGCGCGCCACCTTGGGATTGCCGCTGGTCCACCCGATGGTTCAGCCAAAGGGCAGCTTCATGCTCCTCGGTATGGAGCCGCAGCGCAGCGGCATCGTGCGAAGCTTGACGTTTGATTCGAATGTCGTCGACAAAGTGGCCTGGGCCGGGTACGGTAAGGGCATCTCGCGCGACGCAGCCAAGCCGATGTTTGCTCCCTTGGCCGATGTAGGCGATACCGTCGCCGGCAGCGAGGACAAGCAGCCTGGTGCCGTCGGAGCGATCAGCGTGCGCGGAACTGACGCGATCGACGCGATCCAGCGTATTTATCCTGGACTCCAGTCCGTGAACGCGACGGTCGAAACCTCTCCCGGCGTCACCTACGATCATAACGGCGCGCATGAGCATAGCCCGGCCGATTGGGTGAAGCTGCCGCAGGCCGCGGGATCCTTGCCTTTGCTCAGCACCAAGGCCGGCCACATCTTGGGCGCCTATGCGAAGGCGCAGGAGCGCTGGGCGCCGACCTTCGCGATCTACTATCCAATGTTCTCGGCCTTGATGAACGCGATGGCTGGCTTGGCTGGTATTGGTGTCGGACGCCTGGGATACACGATCGCCCTTTTCGTTTCCAGCCCGTTGGCTTCCGTCCTCGCGTCGCGCTACTCTGTTCGGGACATTCTGCTCTGGACCTGGGGAGCCCGCATCGGATTGTGGGCGCTCGCAATGCCTTTGACCGTCCTGTTGCTGGCCGGGAACCCGGTCGTTCTATTCTCAGTCGTGGGAATTAAGGTTGGCTGGCTGCTTGCGTCGGTTTTCGCCTTAAATTTCGTCGATGGCGCGTTGGTTTCGCTCAGCCACTCGGTCGATATGGACACGGGAGGAATCGACGAAACCGCGAAGCAGCACGGCTTCCATAAGAAGGAGATCACGCCCGAGGTCAAAAAGGTCGTTAGCGGAAAGTATTTCGCTTGGCAGTCCAAGGCGAACTTTATCTTTCCTATCTCAATCGGTTTGGCGGTGATCGCTGCGACGTCGCTCGCCTTGCCTGTGCAATGGGCGCTCTTGGCCGGTATGGGGCTCGTGTTCGGGGTCCAAGGTACCCGCGCTGTGATGTCAGTGTTGCAAATCCCGAAATTAGCGGCAGTTGAGCGCACAGGCAAAGGCATCATGTCGGATTTTATCGAGGGCGTGAAAATTGTCTATAAAGACAAGAAGGTTCGGGGTCTCGTCGCGATGGAAGCTGTTGAACGCGTGTTCGGCGATGGATTGCGCTTAGTCACTTTCCCGCTCGTGGCAATGCTGACCATCGCTCCCGCACTCAAGCTCAATAACGCCTGGGCGGTTTTCTTTACGAGCGTCTTGAGCGCCGCGATGTCTTACGCTGGAATGGTCATGGCGAATTACGTGCGCAAACATTGGAAAACGCCCGAAAAAGGCGCCGCGGAACATCCCGCGTTCAAGCCGCTATACCCGATGATGTTCGTCGCCGGATTAACAACGCTTTCCTTCCCTGCCGCTCATTTTATGATCGGCGCGGGATATTCATTGACGGGAACCGCTTTGGCGATCCTCGGATCGATGCTTTTCATGGTTGGTTATCGCCCGGCGATGATGGGCGCAATGAACATGTTTACAACCGCCGCGGCAAAGCATGAGCGTTCGCAGCGGATATACGGACTTTCGAGCTCCTTCCAAATGTTGGTCGCGGGCCTTGGTGTACTGTTCCTGGAGCGCATCTTCTCGTTTTTGCCCCTGGGACCCGCGTATCTGGCGATGTCAGCCTTCTACATGACCATCGGAGTGTTCTATTGGGTTATCTGGCCGCGTTTGGCGAGCCGAGTGGCCGACGCTAAGAAATAAGACGGCCTAGGAGTGGCCGTGGCACTTCTTGAACTTCTTTCCTGAGCCGCAATGGCAGGGGTCGTTGCGGCCCAGGTCGGGCCCGGAGTTGACGACGGTCTCGGGCTTGGGGGATTTTCCATCGACGAAAAGCCAGGTTCCCTTTTCCTTGCGGAAGGTGGCGATTTCGCGGTGGTCGTAGCGCTCACCGTTGGACTCGAATTGGGCGACGAAATTAACCACGCCGGATTCGTCAGTCGGGCCGCCGTCTTTGGTCGCGAGGATTTTTAGGCCGTGCCACTTCGATTCCTTCGCCCATTTCTCCGAGGACTTGCGGTCGAAATCGGCGCGGCTTTCCGGCGCGTGGGTTTTCTCGATGAAGTCGATGTTGCCGCGAGTGTAGCTGGTGTAGCGCGCACGCATCAAGGATTCGGCAGTGGCGGCAGGAGCTTTCCCCGAGATGATGGGTTCGCAACAGGACACCGATGGTTTGGTCGATCCGCAGGGACAGTCACTTGTGGGGGTCATGGCCATCATTATAGCGGATGAGAAGGGCGGCGAGGAAATGACATAATAAAAGCCATGGCTCTGCGCGCAAATATCCTGGTGGTGGATGACGAGGCGGACAATCGCCGCGTTTACGGAGAGCTTTTACAAGCGGAAGGCTATTGCGTCAAACTTGCGGCTTCAGGGAACGAAGGATTTACCCGAGCGCTGGAATCGCCTCCGGATCTGGTGCTTTCCGATGTGTCGATGGCCGGAGGCGACGGATTGAGCCTGCTCGAGCGCCTGCGCGCGGAAAAGAAAACCGCCCGAGTTCCTGTGATATTAATGTCGGGCGTTCACTGCGACACGGAAAAGCAAGCGCAGGGGCTCGAGAAAGGAGCTGATGATTACCTGCCTAAGCCGGTTCCGCCGTCATTGTTGCGCGCGAAAGTCGCCGCTGTGCTGCGTCGCTACTCCGCAGCAGTCGATCTGGGCGAGCAACTTAAGACCAACGGCTTGAAAATCGACGTCGCCGCGCGCACCGTCGAGATTTCCGGCAAGCGCATTTCGTTGACGCGCAAAGAATTTGATTTATTGACGACGTTCCTGCGCAAGCCTGGGCGCTTGTTGTCGATCGCATACCTTCTCGAGACCGTTTGGGGATATGACCCGGCCGATTATTCGGACCCGCATACGGTCGGCGTGCATGTGTCCACCTTGCGCAAGAAAATCGGGTCTACCATCTCCGACAAGATCGTCGCCGTGCCCGGGCTCGGGTACCGGTTCGAAGCTTAACCGATCAACGCGGAGTCGGCGGTTTCGCTAACCCAGCGGGGCAGAACAAATGAGAAAACGGAGCCCTTAACCGGGGCGCTATCAATTTGCAGAGTCGAGTGGTGGGCGTCGAGGACGCGCTTCACGATCGTAAGGCCAACGCCAAATCCCTTTGCGACCTTTCGCCCTGCCTCCGTGCGGTGGCCGGTCAGAATCCGTTGGCGCTCTTCGGGGGCGATGCCAATGCCCGTGTCTTGAATGGCGATGCGCAGCCGTTGGTCGGGTTCGATGGAGAGCTTGACTGTGACCTGGCCGCCGTCGGGAGTGTATTTGACGGCGTTGCCCAGGAGATTCGTCGTCACCAGCACCAACGCTTCCGGATCGGCTTCGGCGGGGGGGATGTTATCGGGCGATTCGATTTCCATGCGGATATTTTTCCGCACATACAGGGGTTTTAATGCTTTCGCTGCGTCATCGACGATGCGGCGAAGATCGGCGCGTCGCGTGCGCACCGCGAAGCGTCCGTCCTCCAGGCGTCCGAGGTCCAGCAGATTGCTGACGGCGAGCGCCAGCGCGCGCAGATTCATCTCGATGATTTCGTAATGCTCGGCGCGGTGTCCCTGGGGCGTCGAGGGCTCGTTGACCTTCAGGAGATTGGTCATCCCGACCAAGACGCCGAGAGCGTTGTTGAATTCATGGCTCGCCATCGAGACCAAACTTCCTTTTAATTTCCCGAGTTCCGCCTCGCGCGCGAATTGGACGTTGAGCCTTTCGGCCATTTCGCGCATCGTGTCCGCAAGATCAGAGACTTCGGGTCCAGCGCCTGGGACGGAGAAGTTCCACGCTTTGCCGAGCGCCCATTTCCGAGCGTGCTCGCGTAGCGCCGATACCGGACTTGTCATGTACTTGAAGAGGAAGAGGGCGACGAACAGGGCAGCGGCGGCGCCGGAAAACAAGATCACAGTCATCGTGCGTTGGGACGTGTGCTCCAATTCCTCACGCCGAGCCCGAAGTTGGGCGGTATTCGAGGCGCCTAACGCAGAGAGTGGTTCGGCGGCCGCGGCCAGTTCGCGGCCGAGACGAGCGGCATGTGCGGCGTCGCCCGCGTTCCAGCGCCCGCTGCGGCGCCGCGACACCCATTGATTGGCCTCGGCGAGATAAGTGGTCAGGTTCTTATCCATTGCGTCGAGCAAGGCCCGGTCGGCTGTTTCTGTGAGAAACTGGCCGAGGTGCCGCTCCACGTTGTTCACTTCGTCTAAGGCGTCATTGCGTCGATCCAGCCACGACCGTTGGCCTGTCGCCAAGTATTGATCGGTGGTCTGGTCGACACGCCGGAGTTGGTCACGCAGATGCGGTAGCGTGGTCAAGACCTCGAGGCTTTTATGAAATTGCGCCTCGAGTCGTCCGTGCGCGGCGTTTTGCACGACAAACGCCGTACCGACGCCTCCGGCGTAAAGAAGGAAAAGTCCGGCGACCACGGCTAATTGGGAACGAAGTTGCGGGCCCTTCATGGGGACGGCGCGGCTTTCCGGCGCGGTATGTTTTTCAAGCGCGCATCGAGGGCGTCGGCTTGAGCTTTGCGGCCCGTGCGGCGTAAGAGTCGAGAGTAGTGGCCGATCGTTGTCGCCAGGCGCGGGCTGGTCGGTCCGTGCGCCCGTTCCGCAGTTTCTAGGGCCTTCTGATAAAACTTCTCGGCTTCGGCGGCTTTGTCGAGCGACTCCTCGAACAAAGCGAAATCATTCCAGGCGGTATCGAGTTCGATGCTGCCGGGAGCAAGTGTTTTTTCCTTGATTAAAAGGGCCCGACGGTAGAACGGCTCGGCTTCAGCCGGTTGGCCGCGACTTTGTTCGAAAAGGGCCAGATCGGACAATCGATCGGCGACGAGCCGATGGTCGGGACCAAGGGCGTTTTCTGTCGCTGCCAATGCGCGGCGGTAGGCATTTTCCGCCTGGGCTTCGTGTCCGCGTGCATGGTATAGGGAGGCGAGATCGCCGAGACGGGCGGAGATTTCGACGTAGCGGGTGATCGGAGATTTTTCTGCGGTGGTGATCGCGCGCTCGAGCAGCTTCTCGGCTTCTAATAAACGGCCTTGTGAGGCATAGACGTCGGCGAGATAGCCTTGCGCGGCGGTGGTTTCGGGGGCTTCAGGGCCCAGCTCAAGCTCTAAAATGCTCAGCGCGCGCCGCAACAACGGTTCGGCCCGCGCGGCGTCGCTTTGCGCCACACGCAGGTCTCCGACAGCGTTGAGCGACGAGGCCAGCCGTAGATCGTGGGCCGCGAATGTTTCTGCGCGATTGAGGGCGGCGGTGAGGGCCGCGTCCGCCTCCGCCAAGCGGCCGTGCCGTAGGGCACGATTGCCGATTTCGGTGTCGCGTCGCCAACTCATGTCATGAGCGCAAGACGACAATAAAACGCAAAAGGCAACAGGCGCGAGCCAAAGCGGAGATCTCATGGCAATGGAAGCGATGATACAGCATTCTGGGTCCTCGCGTCACCTCAGCGCGACCTCCTCAGAAAAGGGAGCAGAATGCAGCCTCTCCAACAGACCCAAAAAAGCCCGCTTTTGACGTTTCTTTCCATTGACAGGTTTGAGAGAACCTGTTATAACATCGCGTCTTGAAACTCGGCAAGAAACTCGCTGACGTCCTCTCGCGCCGCCTCACGGTGCTTGTCATCCCCCAGACGCGGCTCAAGCCGTGGCGCTGGCAGATGAGCGCTGGGTTTTGCCTGGTTATGCTCGGGCTTTGGACGGGGATGACCGTCTGGGCCGGTCTCATCGTCGGGCGTCACGTCGATTATTGGATCACGAAGGCCGACAATCAGGTGATGCTCACCAAAATGACCCGCCTCTCCCAGGAAATGGAGCGGGCGCGCCGAGTCCTCGATCAGGCGACGGCCACGGATCGTCAGTTGCGCGGCCTGCTCAGCATGGCGCGCGATCGGGATCCGATCGAGGCCGCCACTGGAGTGGGAGGCCCGACCTTGTCTGATCGTCTTTCCTTGGATCGTTTGATCAACGCCGGCCGCGGAGACGCCGTGCGTCAGTCGGACTGGCATCGCGAAATCACCCGATTACGTCAGGATGCCGAGCGCCGACTCGCGAGTTTTTCCGAAATCGCCTGGTATGTCGGCAACCAAAAGAGCCTGCGCAACGCGACTCCGAGCATCTGGCCGACGGAAGGCTCGATCACTTCGCTGTACGGCTACCGGTTCTCGCCGATGCAGCGCGGCGATGGAGAAAGCGGCGAATTCCATCCCGGAGTTGACATCGCCAACCATCCCGACACCTTGATTTCGGCGACCGCCGATGGCACCGTTCAGTTCTCCGGCTGGTCTCACGGATACGGGAACCTTGTTGTCGTCGATCACGGTTATGGACTGGTTACCGTTTACGGTCACACGTCAAAGGCGCTCGTGAAGGTCGGCGATCGCGTCCAGAAAGGCCAGGTGATCGCCTATATGGGAACAACCGGGCGGTCCACCGGGGCGCATTTGCATTATGAAATTCGTCGTCAAGGTCGCCCGATTAATCCGATGACATTCCTGAGAGTCCGCGGCCCCGGCGAATTGCTGGGTTTTGCGCGGGCCTCGCAACGGGCAAGGAGTTGAGCGTGTTTGGATCGAAGCCAAGTGGGGATGCCCGTGAGGGTATCACCTTGATCGGAGAAGAGGCGTTTTTTCACGGGACGTTGTCCGTGAAGGGATCTCTTCGCATCGAGGGGTCGTTCGAAGGCGATATTTCTGACGCCGTCGAGGTGGAGATTGGCGAGCGCAGCCGAATTCTCGGCAACATCGCCGCGGAGGCTGTCGTCATTGCTGGAGAGGTCGTCGGCAATGTCGTTGCGTCGCGTGCGGTCGAATTGCTCACGACGGCCAGGCTCAGCGGCGATGTCCGCACTCCCAAGATCCGCATCGACGAGGGTGCTTCCTTTGACGGAGCCTGTGTGATGGGCGACGATTCCGAGAAACCCCGCCGCCGTCGCGGGAAAAACGAAGCTGATTCCGCGGCCCCGGCCGACTTACTCTCCTGAGGACGACCGCATGATCTCCTTCCTGCGACGCCATCAAAAAAGCATTTTCGCCGCGACCCTTTCCGTCTTTTTCGGCGGCATGTTCGTCGGATTTGGGGGCTATTGGTTCACGAATCGAGACATGGAGGGCGTGGTTGCGCGCGTCGGAAAGGAAAAGATCACCCACCAGACCTTGATGATTCGCGTGGACATGTATGCCGAGCGCTTGCGCGAACAAAAAACCGAGCTCGACGACGCCAAATTGGCGCAGCTTAAGCGCGAAATGCTCAATAACATGATGGTCGACGAGATGCTAGCACTCAAGGCCGAAGAAATCGGCCTGGTGGTGACCGACGACGAACTGGCGCGTGACATTCGGTCGACGCCGGCTTTTGCGCGCGGCGGACAATTCAGCCAGGATGCTTACTTTCAGGCAGTGCGCGCCAGTTTCAGGCAATCTCCTCAAGAATACGAGCGCGACCGCCGTAAAGCGATCAAAACTGCGCGCCTGAAGAGCCTTTTTTACCGGGTCTCGAAAGCGCCACCGGAAGAGTTGCGCTGGCTTTACAAAATCACGAACAAGGGCTCGGACAAGAATTTCGAAAAAGACAAAGTGGCCTTCGCCCAGAAGGTGCAGCAGCAGGGCGCGCTCAACCTTCTGAATTACTGCCTGCGCCAGATGCAAACGTCAGTCGAGATCCAGAACCTGCTCGACAGCGTCGAAAAAGGCGCCTGATGAAACCCATCCTCGTCGTCGGCTCGATCGCATTAGACACGGTGAAGACGCCGGCGGGTTCGATCGTCGAAGGGTTGGGGGGCTCGGCCACCTATTTTTCCTTATCGGCCCGTTATTTTAACCCGATTCAGCTGGTCGGGGTCGTCGGCGAGGACTTTCCCCGCTCGCATCGGTCCTTATTGCAGGAGCGGGGCATTGATTGTTCGGGTTTGAAGACGGCCAAAGGCAAGACGTTTCGATGGTCCGGCAAGTACGGCAAGGACACGAACGCGGCCAAGACGCTGGCCACGCACCTCAACGTGTTCAAGGACTTCCGGCCAAAGCTGGATGAGGCTCACCGCAAGGCACCCGTCGTGTTCTTAGCCAATATCGATCCCGAGCTGCAAAGCGAAGTGTTGGCTCAAATGAAGGATCCGGCATTGGTCGCCTGCGACACCATGAATTTCTGGATCGATTCGAAGCCCGAAGCGCTCAAGGAGTTGTTGGGCAAGGTGGATATATTTTTCGGGAATGAAGAAGAAGCCGAGAAGCTCACCAAGCGCCCGAATCCTCTCCAGGCGGCGGAGGTCATCTCTTCCTGGGGGCCGTCCGTCGTCGTGATCAAGAAGGGTGAGCACGGAGCTCTGATGAAGGTCGGCTCGCGCTTTTACATATTCCCCCCGTATCCGCTACCCGTCATCAAGGATCCCACCGGCGCCGGGGACACGTTCGCCGGTGGATTTCTCGGGTACTTGGCATCCTGCGGCGCCTACGACGACGTCGGTCACTTGAAGCGCGCGATGGCCTACGGCACGGTGATGGCGTCATTCAACGTTGAAGATTTTTCCACGAAGAACATCGAGAATCTGGACCGCGACCGGATCGACGAGCGCTTCCACGACCTGCTCGACCGGATGAGCATTCCTCGTGCCGAGGATCTCTTGCGCGCGCGCCGCCCTGTCGTTGCCTAAGCTCCTGTGATCGAGATCGACGGCCTGACCAAGCGCTTCGGTGACTACACCGCGGTTGCAGGACTTAATTTGAAGGTAGAGCCCGGGGAGATCTTCGGCTTCCTAGGACCCAACGGAGCGGGCAAGACCACTACGGTCAAGTGTCTGACCGGCCTGCTCAAGCCGACCGCAGGTCGCGTGCGTATCGCTGGATTTGACATCAACACACAAACGCTGGACGCCAAGCGTTCCCTGGGGCTGGTCCCAGACGAGCCCTTCGTCTATCCGAAGCTCACCGGAACCGAGTACCTGCGTTTCGTCGGGGAACTTTACGGGGCGAAGCTGGCGGACATGACCCGCCGCATCCCGGACCTGCTCGAGATGTTCGAGCTGACGCCCTGGGGAGGGGAGCTGCTCGAAAGCTATTCTCACGGAATGCGCCAAAAGCTGGTTTTGGCCGGGATCTTGCTTCATGATCCCAAGGTGCTGATTCTCGACGAGCCGATGGTGGGCCTCGACCCCAAGAGCGGCCGCCTGGTCAAGGACATTTTCTTAAAGCTTGCTCAGCGCGGCACGACGATTTTCATGTGCACGCACGTGCTGGAGATCGCGGAGAAGCTCTGCGACCGCATCGGCATCATGATCCAAGGGGAGATGAAGGCCTGCGGAACCCTGGCGCAGTTGCAGGACCAAGCGCAAAAGCAAGGATCCGACCTGGAAGGAATATTCCTGAGCTTGACCGGTGGGGCTGAATACACGGCGCTGCTGCGTTATCTCTAGGGGCCTGCCAACTAATAATATGATCAATTCGGCAGTCCGAGCGTGCGTCGATTTCGAGGCGCAACGAGGGAGCATGGCGGTAGCCATGTGACCGAGGAGCAACGATGAAATCGACCAGGATCGGACCGCCCCGCAGGGGTCGGATGATTTTTGGCTGCGCCGGCGTCGTTTGTCGCTCACATACCGCTGCGGGTATGCTCGCTCCTCACTCCTTGTCTCGCTCCAAAATCATCTCGACCGAATTGATCATATTATTAGTTGGCAGGCCCTAATGTTCTTGCTTTTATTGCGGCGCCGTGGGCGCTCGCTGGCCAACACGCTCAGCCACTTGACCTCATATGAATGGGGGCGCAACGTGGCGTTTAGTCTCGCGGGGCTGGGGCTACTTTTCGGGCTGCATCACGGCTTTTATCGGTTATTGTCCTACTTGTCGACGGTGGAATTGATCGGGACACTGCTGATTTGGAAACTGACGGCGATGTTGATGATGATGACGTTGTCGATGGTGGCGGTCTCCAGCTTGCTGACGTCTTTGACGACGCTGTTTTACTCCTACGACCTCAAATTTCTGATGCGCACTCCCGCGGGTCTTAAGACGGTGTTCTTGGATAAGTCTTTGGAATCCGCATTTTTCGCCTCGTGGATGATCGGGCTGATCCTAGTCCCCTACGTTGGGGCCCTTATGCGCGTTCTCCACTTGGGAATTGGATTCTTCGGCGCCTTTGCGGCGCTCCTGCTCCCGTTTCTGCTGTTGGGCGCGTCTCTCGGGATCGCCTTCACGCTGGTTCTGCTGTATTTGTTCCCGTCTTCCCGGACCCGCGACGTGGTCTGGGTCTTGTCGAGCCTGTCGCTGACGGTGACCTACGGCTTGGTCCGCTTCTCTCAGCCGGAGAAGCTCATTCGCCCCGACACCTTGCGGGTCGTGGCCGAGTATCTCAATTTCCTCCAAGCGCCTACGGCGCCAGGCCTTCCATCCTGGTGGCTGACGCGCGGGCTTCAAGCCGCGGCCGCAGGTCGTTGGGGCCATTGGGGGCTGGACGCAGCAGCACTTTGGATAGCTGCGATTGCGACTTACACCCTGCTCGTGCTGCTTGCCGGGCGCATTTATTTTATCGGTTATAGCGGCGCGCAGGAAGGAGCGCTTCGCCACCGGACGCATTCCTTCCGGGCCCTTTGGGAAGAGCGCGTTTTGGGCGCGGGACCCATGGCGATTCTCTTCTGGAAGGAGCGGATGACTTTTGTGCGTGACGTCAAGCATTGGTCGCAGATCATGTTAATTGGGGGACTCGTGTTCGTCTACCTGTTTTCCATACGTAGGCTGCCGCTGGATACCCCCGACCTGCGCAGCCTGGTTTCCTTCTTAAACGTGGGAACGGCAGGATTCGTGATCGCAGCACTCGGATTGCGTTTTACTTTTCCGGCGATTAGCCTGGAGGGGCGCAGTTGGTGGGTACTGCAGGCGTCGCCTTTGACCGTCGCACAGATTATGCGCCAGAAATTTCTTTTTTCGGCGCTGCCGACCCTCGTTGTGGCGTTGACGCTGGGCCTGATGACCAATTGGATCTTGAACGCCGACGCATTTACCGCGCGGCTGTCTTTAGTGGCTCTCGGCGTCGTCGGCGTCGCGATTTGCGCCATGGGAATCGGGTTTGGGGCGCTATTTCCGCGCTTCACCGTCGAAAATATCCACCAAGTGGAGTCCTCGGTGGGGGGATTTGTGTATATGGCGTGCGCGTTGTCCTATATTGGAGCGACGATGGCCTTGCTGGCCGTTCCGATGAATATGCACTTCCAGGAGCGCTTCGGCAGAGTCGGCGTCTGGGACTGGCGAATTATGGGAATGGTGGCCGCCGGATGGCTGGCTCTTAATGCGATCACATTCACCGTGCCGTGGGGCCTGGGTCGCCGGGCATTGGAGAGTTATGAAGATTGAATGGATGGCTTTGATAATGTTGACGGCGTTCCCAGCGTTCGCGCAGGGACCTCGGATCGCGGTCGTGTTGGACGATTTCGGCCTAACCTATCCGAAAAATCCCCCGGATTCCGATTGGATGAAATTAGATCAGCCGCTGACGTTTGCGGTGATGCCTGAGTCGCCTCGTACGAAAATCGCCGCGCGGGAAACCGTAGCTGCGGGTAAGGAATTGATCATTCATTTCCCTTTTGACCCGTTCCAATCCTTCGACTTGGCGAAGGATTCCGCAACGCCGGCGGACGTCGAAAAGGCGTCACGACTACTTGAGAAGTCGCTGAAACAAATCTCGGGCGCGGTCGGCCTTAACAATCACCGTTCGTATAAGGCGACCCAAAATCCTCCGTTGATGAAGGCGTTCATGGCCATCCTCAAGAAAAAGGGGATTTACTTCGTCGACTCCAAAGTGACTCCGAAAACCGTCGCGGGCGCGGAGGCTCGCGAGGCTGGGATCAAAACCATGACGAATTTCATTTTTCTGGACACGGCGCAAATCCACACCAAGCCCTTCTGCCAGAAGATGCTCGCCCAAGCCGTGGCGCACGCGCGCAAGAAAGGCGACACGCTCATCATCGGTCACCACTATTTTCACGGAACCTACGACTGTCTCGCCGAGGAAATGCCGCGCTACGCGAAGGAAGGCGTTCAATTCGTGAAAGCGTCCGAGATCGTGCGCTGAAGGCCGAAAAATTGGTAGCGGCGGTGGGAATCGAACCCACAAGAGGTTGCCCTCGAGCGATTTTGAGTCGCTTGCGTCTGCCAGTTCCGCCACGCCGCCTACAAATTTATTCTAGCATTTCAAAATGACGAGACATCGTAACGTGCGGTGGTCAGTTCTTGTCGCTGCGGCGGCGGCGGTCCTTTTTTTCGGCCGCATGCTGGTGCGCGTCGATCCCGACGTGTTTTTTCACCTCAAAGACGGCGAGCGCGTTCTAGCCGAGCGCCGCGTGCCGACGAACGAGGAGGATTCATTCACCCGCGCGGGATCGGACCTGGTCGCCATGGAATGGCTTTCGAGCACGGCGTTCGCCGGCGCCTATCGTCTCGGCGGATATCGGTTCATCGCCGTCTTGTCCGCGCTCCTCCTCTTCGCAACGCTAGCCCTTTTGGGGCGGGTTTTGGAGAAGGGTTCGCCCGAGGCCCCGAAGGCGCTGCTGGTCGCTCTCGCCGCGTTTGGCTTTCTCAATTTCGGCATGGCGAAAGTGCAGAATTTTACTTTTCTCTTTTTCGCCCTCGATCTCTATTTGATACGCCTTTGGGAGAAGGGCGACCGTCGCGCGCCGTGGCTGATGGCGCTTGTGCTCGTGCCATGGGTGAACCTGCACGGGGGATTTGTTTTTGGCTGGGTGATACTGGCAGGTGCGTGCGGGTTGGATTTTTTGCGTTCCCGGCGCGCTCTAAGTCTGGCCCCGTGGGCGGCGGGGACGGCCGCCTGTTTCATTCATCCCGACGGCGCGCGCGCGTTCGCCTATCCGATCTGGTTCTTCTTTGCCGCACCCCCGACGCGTAATTTCGTGCTGGAATGGATGCCGATCGGTCTCGAGCTCAAGAACATCCCGTACGCAGTAATAGCGATCGCGGCACTCGTCGCGCGCGTCGACCGTTTACGCTCGCGCTGGCCGTGGGCGGCGATGACGGTCGTTCTGTTGGTCTTAGCATTGCGCACGGCTAAGTTGCTTCCGTTTTTTACGTTGACCGCATGCGCGGCAACGGGGGTGGCGGGGGGGTTCTCTCGTCAAGGTAAACGCGCGTTAGCCGCCGCGGCTGCCGTCCTTCTGGCGATCCTCGTCATAGTCGTTTCGGAAGCGCGACGCATGAAGCCGTACGGGCCGATTTCCGACTGGACGCGCGAATATCCTCGCGTCGCGCTCGAGCATTGGCAGCGACGCGACGAGGGGCGTCGCCTCTTCCACCATTACGACTGGGGCGCCTATTTGTTGTGGGCGATGCCGACGGGAAGCAAGGTTTTCATCGACGGAAGGCTAGAACCATATTGGACGTTGATTCCGGACTATGAGACGATGATGGGCGCCCAGCCCGGGTGGCGCGGCCTACTAGAGAAATACAAAATCGAGACCGCATTGCTGCCATTTCAAGTTCCGCTCGCGCGAGAATTGAAAGCGGATGCCGGCTGGCGCGCCATCGGCGACGACGGGCGCGCGATTTTGTTCGAAAAAATAAGTCGGTCCCGCGCCGCCGCGATAAGGTAAACCGGTTCGGAAATGGCATAATAGAAAAATGGCAGATTCAACTCTTCTCGAGGACCCGCGCACCAAAGAGATACTGCTTGTCGATGATGACGAGGCAATGGTGAATTTGCTCGAAATCCTCGTTCGTCGTGACGGCTTTCGTACGGACGTGGCGACGACCGGCGAAGAGGCCCTCGAAAAACTTAAAAAACCCTATGCTGCGGTTATATTGGACCTCATGCTTCCGGGAGCTGCCAGCGGCCTCAATGTGCTTGAGCGCTTGAAGTCTTGGAAAGGTAAGGTTCCCCCGGTCATGGTCCTGACCTCCCATGCGCCATCGCAGGAACTTCAAGCCGTGACCAACGACCCCAATGTGGCGCTGTTTTTGATCAAGCCCATCAACCAAGACAAGCTCTTGGCCGCCCTTCATCGCGTGCTCAACACCCGTCCGGCCACACCGAAGCTGGACTGACGCCCTAGGAGTGTGTCCGAGTAATCCTCGTCCGTAATCAGTAAAATTCTCTCTGTCACTCGAGGAGACAATGAGCAAAACCTACCGCCCCTACGAGCCGGATCAAATTCTTCTTCTGCCGCCGTCGGTGAAGGACTGGCTCCCGGCGGGACATCTGGCGCACTTCATTTCAGAGCTGGTAGAAGAAAGTCTGGATCTAAAGGCGATCACGAGAGTCTACGAACGCGAGGAGCGCGGCTATCCTCCCTACCATCCGGTGATGATGACGAAGGTCCTGCTCTACGCCTACTGCTTGGGAATGCCGTCGAGCCGAAAAATTGAAAAGTGTCTGGTGGAGGACGTGGGGTTTAGAAAGTTGGCGGCCAACAACACGCCGAATTTCCGAACGATCGCTGATTTTCGTAAGGAGCACCTGGCGGCGTTGGACGGGCTGTTCGTGCAGGTTCTGAAGTTGTGCCAGAAGGCCGGGATGGTGAAGCTGGGACATGTGGCGCTGGACGGAACGAAGATGAAGGCGAACGCGTCGAAACATAAAGCGATGAGCTACGACCGGATGAAGAAGGACGAGGCCCGGCTGGCGGCAGAGGTGAAGGAATTTCTACGGCAGGCCGAGGAGACGGACGCCCGGGAAGATGCGCAATACGGGCCGGACAAGCGAGGTGATGAACTGCCGGCCGAAATGGCATTTCGAGAAGGGCGGCTAAAGAAAATCCGCGAAGCCAAAGAGGCGTTGGAACGTGAAGCGCGCGAAGCGGGCGCAGGTGAGCCCAAAGAGAAAGCGCAAAGGAATTTCACGGACCCGGAGAGCCGGATCATGCCGTCCTCCAGCGAGAAGGGGAGCTTTCTTCAGGGGTACAACTGCCAAGCGGCGGTCGATGACAAGAATCAAGTGATCGTGGCGTGCGACACGACGGGACAGACCAACGACAGCCAGCAGGCCACGCCGATGCTGGAGCAAGTGAAAAAGAATACGGGAAAGATGCCGGATAAAGTGAGCATGGATGCCGGATATGCCAGCGAGGACAATATCGTCA
The DNA here is from genome assembly GCA_031423795.1 of Elusimicrobiota bacterium. Classification (GTDB taxonomy): domain Bacteria; phylum Elusimicrobiota; class Elusimicrobia; order UBA1565; family UBA9628; genus GWA2-66-18. The sequence continues at coordinate 21,334 of JANPGH010000158.1, forward strand.
ACGTGGAGGCATTGGGGACGGAGGCGTTCATCGCGACGAGCCGCAAGAAACACGGCGCTGTTGTTCCCGCGGCACCAAGAGGCCGCATCCCGAATGCGCTGTCGGTGCTGGATCGGATGCGACGAAAGCTGCTGACCAAGAAGGGGCGGGCGGTTTATACAGAAAAGAAATCGTCGAGCCGGTCTTCGGTCGGACCAAAAGATGCAGAGGCTTCCGACAGTTCTTGTTACGAGGCCAGAAGAAGGTCAAAGTCGAATGGTCGCTGATCTGCACGACCCACAATCTACTCAAGCTGTGGCGTAAGATGAGCGCCAAAACGGCATTACAAGCTGCCTGATCGAGCCGAAGGTCTGACTTCACGTTCAAAAATCGACGTCGCAGCTTTCGTGTCGCCGTGCATCGCTAAAAAAGGATTACTCGGACACACTTCTAGGCGGCGGGTCTGCGGAATTCATGAGAAACGATCGCCTGGAAAGAAAGTGGGGATGGGCGGTTGCGATTGTTTACGCCGTCGCCGCCGCGGTGCTTTTCATCAAAGCGTTGACGTGCCACTCGATGCTTTGCGAATTAGAGGCCTGGCCAGTCATTATTCCCGTCGGGGTCGTATATTTTTTTTCTCAAGATGCTATCGGGTCTTTACCTGGTCAGTAACCCAGCGATAACCCGAATGGACGTTACCTATGCTGTCCTGACAACCAAGGGAAACATCTTTTTTTATTTTTGGATCGGCAGGATTGCCGCGCCCGTCTTCGGTAGATTGAGGCCTACGACCACGTAGTGCCTTTGCCTACGCGCAAAGGGGACTTTTAGCCCTAGGTGATTTCCGCTGGAAACGCATAGAATTCTTCCTAGCGAGCGTCATCAAACCGTAATACATTCCCTCCGATAAATCCTTAAGTTTTATAAGAATTATTCAGCCCCAGTGAGCCACCCAACCCGACCGACTCGCTTTGCGCGCCGACGCTTTTGGCTCGTCCTGCCCTTCATTGTGGCGCAAGCTCTCGTCGGGCGATCGGCCTTCGCGGCATGCGGAACAACGAAAGTCGTCTTGCAGGCAGGCGGAGGCGATTGCAATACAATCCAGGCCTGTGTCGATCTCATTCCGGCGACCCTTACCGGCGACTACTGCATCGATGTCCAGGATAGCGCCACGTACGCGGAAAACGTGGTCGTTCAAGGCAGAACGAACGCCGGGTATACCATCAGCATCGGTCCGTTTTCCGCCCAACGGCCGGTGCTTGATCCGCCTTCGGGAGTCGGTTTTCGCCTCAATCAATCATCGGTCAATCTATTCGGCTTTGATATTGCGCCGACGAACGCGATGACGCACGGCGTCGTGATTTCGTC
>JANPGH010000159.1:0-52469 GCA_031423795.1 Elusimicrobiota bacterium
ATGTTTTGTCATAATGCATATAATATACTATATGCATTATAATTAAAAGCAAAAAAGGGTCTTGCGAAAAGTCATAACCACTTCGCGGGGCTGGCTACGTCGGTAGGAAGGTGCGAAAAACTACCGATTCGTCAGGGCTGCATATTTCCTATCTCGGGCTTGACGTTGATCGACGGGCGGGGTATCCTTTCCCGCGATCTCCTTAACATTTAAGAAATCGACTTTACCTCCATCTCCTTTATAATTAAGTAGAAATGAAATATTGGATATTCGAGAACAATCAGGTTCTGGGGCCTTACGAACCGGAGGACCTAGGCAAGAATGCCTCGTTTACAGCAGACAGCCTAGTCTGTCCAGAGGGCCGTCGCGGCACCAATATCGGAGATTGGCACAGGGCCGGAATGATTACCGAGCTCGCCTCAGTTGTTAGCCGATTAAACCCGCCTGCCAAAACGGCACCCCCCATAACTTATCCCGGCGCAACACCGGCCCCAAGATCCGAGAGCTCTTCGCCGGAGCCTACGCTTCGGGATCTTACTCAGCTCGCGTCCTTGCAAGAAAAAATGTCGAATCTGGAGGATGTTGTCACTAAGCTTCAGACAGGCCTAAGGGCTAAGGATTCCGAGGTCGCGGCTCTCAATCAAGTCATCGGCCAGAAAGAACTCGAGACATCTCGAATCAAGCGCGAATCTGAAGCGACCAAACAGCTCGCGGAAAAATTCAAGCTCTCCACCGAAGAGCTCAAGATGAAATTATCAAGCATGGAAGGTCGCCTTGCCGCCGTGCTGCGTCTCAACGAAACGATAGACAAAGCTTTAGCTGCGGAGAAGCAGGTCGAGAATAATATCGCGACGCATGGCGAGACCCTGGCTGACCTAACTCGCGAAATTGAATCATTAAAAACTGAAATGCGCACACGCGCGGCCACCGAGTCGCCAGCATCACCCCCGCCCGCTCCGCTGTCACCTATCGCGACCACACCGCCATCTCCGCTCTATCAACCCGGTTCTCCGGAAGCCGACATGTTATCCGAATTGACCCGGGAGATTGATGCCCTTAAAACTCAAATTCAAGGAGGAGAGCACGCGGGATCCTTAGGGGTGAAGCCAGCCGCGCCAATATTTACGGCTCCGCCGACAAATCACCCCGTGCCCGCCGTACAAAAGCCTGCCCCGCCTCCGTTTATTCCTCCGGCTCCTCCACCCGTTGTCTCGCCAAAAAATCCGCCGCCAACGCCCACCAATACAGAAGTAGTCGAACAGATCTCCGCGACGGTACAGGAGGCCGGAAAAACGGCCTGGCCCCCGCCCTCGCCACCGGTCGCGCCACTCCCTGCGCACGTGCAACAATTCGAACCTCTTCCGCTGACCGCATTCAATCCCAATGATCCTCTGTTTTCCGCGCCGGCGACGCGCGCGGCACAGCTTTTCTCGGACGGCCGCTTTCGATTCAAGATTCTTGGCGGTCTTATGGCGCTCTTCGCACTCGGAGTCGGCATCGTCATCGGACCGCAATTCCTAAAGCGTCCCAATCGATCGCATTCGAGCCCGGGCGATGATGCCCCCGTTGAAATTCCCGGCACAACAAAACCTACGGACGGTGGCGCGTCGACCTCTCCTGAACCTGAAGTGGAGGAACCAACCATTCACGCCCCTCAAAATGAGGCGGCACGCCTCGCTGCGATCAATACCGCCAAGGAATACGCCCTCCCCACAGGAAAGACCCTTGGGCAAACCTTGGAAACCATGGCGCCACCCTCCGGAAACCTTCCCCCCTGGATGGCCGATCTTTTGACGAATGGTCATTATGACGTAAATTTTTTCGCGCGAGGAACCGCAGGAACTCCGACTGTGGTCTTCGAATTTGAAGTCGACCCATCTGAAAACATGGTGATTGGAAGAAATTCCGCGGCCAAGGCGGCTCTATTGGGCAGGCCGATCCCGCCGCCCCCGGCCAAAGTTAAGCCCGCGGTCAAAGTGAAGATCAAACAACATGTCGCTCCAAAACCAGTTCCCACTCCCATCCCTGAGAAAGAGGAAAGTCTCGATACTCTGTTGGGCTCTGTTGGCGTTCCCACCGAACAGGTGAATGTGGATTCAACGAAGTCATACCCCGCTCCCACTAACTCCACGCATCCGCCGAAGTCCGCCAAGAAATCGCTGGCTAAACGCGCAGCCAAAGCCGCGAAATCACCTGTGCCAACGACGCGGGCACCGTCGGTTAAGCCTTCGGATGAGGCGTTGTTAGACGACCTTCTAAAGGAATAACATGAACTTGCTCTCTGGTCTTAAACAGATCGAGGGAGCAACGTCCTTGGCCTGCGACAAGGTACAATCGCTAAAGATTAAATTGGAGGATTTGGATTTCCGTGCGCAGCGCATCGCCTCAGCGATGAAAAATTCCACTACGCATCACGACCCGATGTTTGGTCATGACCTGCAACGGTACCGTCGCGAGATCCTTGCGTTCAGGGAAGAGCTCTCCGTCCTCTCAGCCCAGCTCGCAACTCTAAGCAGTCTTGCGCAACCCGACGAAAAAGCACTCGCGTGCGCTCAAAGCGTATTGCGCCGGTCGATGCAACTCGGTCAGAATTTAAGGACGCTTCATGACAACGCGCTATTGGCCCACCAACATATTCGGGCCGCGGACCTGAAAGTGGAGGCCTGGTATCTCGCCCAGGTGATCGAAGAAATGCAATCCTTAAGTCATGGGCTGCCCACAGTGGCTAATAAGATCGTGATCGCAACTTCCGAAGCGAATTCTCGGATTCCTCCGGCTCTATAACCGCCATGGACTTCGCCCTTCGGTTCTTAAACGGACGTGGTTTGCTGCTCTTGGGCGCAATCGTCATCGCCGTCATCCTAGCCGACCGCTATCAAGAATATCCTCGGAGACTTTTCAGCCAACGACCAGCGTCCGCTGCCCGCACCACGTCGCCGCTCGCAATTGAGATTGACTCCGACTTGGAACGCAAGGAATCAGCGCGCCTTCGACTCTTGCATCATTTGATCCTTGAGGAAATTTCAGCGGCTGAAAAGAAGGGTTTTGACGTCTCGCGACTGCGCGCAATCGACGATCAAGCGCTCGCCCTCGACTCAAAACCTTATCGCGCGGCTGCGTTCGAACGTCTTCAAAAACTGAGGCTCGTGATTCCACAGACGGTGGAGCCGTTTCGTCCCGCCTCCGAAGACGAAGAGAGCTCTGATCATCTGACCGCGCCGAGCTCTCGGCCAACTGCCCGCTCCAAAAAGCGGAGCAAAAATTGATTTTGCGTAGCCTGCTTCTGTTGATGACTTTGGCCGTCGTAGCCATTGGCGCCGACGTCGAACAGACCGTACGCGATTCGTATGGCGCCTTTCTGCAAGGCCGCTATGAGGATGCGGGTAGCGGTTGGCGGTATCTCGCGAGTCTCGGCGTCGCGACTCCGCGTCCTGAAGCCAATGAGGCGCTTTCCGACCGCGACGCAGGTCGGCCGGATTCGGCAATGCCGCTTTGGATTAAAGCCTCCGTTTTGGACACTGCCGATGGATTTCTTTGGAATCAGCGTGGATGGTCTTTTTTAGCGTTGAACCGCATACGCGACGCCAAGGAATCCTTTGGGAAGGCCATCGATCGCTCTTCGTCGACCGCGACACAGGCGGAAGCCAACCTCGGATTGGGCCTGGCGGCGTTGTTGGACGCCAAGCCAAAGGCCGCGTTGGAACCCCTGAAACGCGCAGGCGTGTCGGGACCGTTTGCCGTCGCAGCCTCAGCGCGCCTTAGCGCAGAGGCCTATTTTGCGAACGGCGATTATCCGTCGAGCCTCAGCTATCTTCGGCAGGCGATGGAAGTCGACCCCTTTGATCGAGACGCCGTCCGAGCGCTTGTGCGCCTGCTCGATCGAATAGGCGATAATCGCGGCGCATGGCTCGCGGCCCGCAGAGCTCTCGCGTTCGATACCAATGACGCTGAGGCTCGCCGCGTTTTGAAGCGTAATCGTCCCTATATTCAAGGTGACCCCGACGCCGCTGCGGGCGTTCGTCGAATCTCCCGTCCGATGCTCTCGGCATCCCTTGAAGAGCCTCCGCTGCCGGCGACGAATAGGCCTATTCGGGTCGGTCTTTACGGGGCGCCAGACGGCAGACCGGCGGTCTTGACCCGCTGTTACATCATGGCGAACAGCTCATTTCGCGTGACATCTGTTGGCGACGCGACAATGCGCGACAACGGACAAGGGTTCGATCAATGGGAAATCGAATTCAGATCCGAATCGAATGTCGTCGAGGTCCGCGATGCCGCCCGAAATTTACTATTCGTCTCAAAACAACCCTTTTCCTTCATCCCCGCATCGCCGCGCGGTTCGATCTTGGTCAAAAGCGCGAAATTTATCGATGATGTCGGCGTCGATTTGGGCGACCGCGAGCACCGCGGAATTCTCGAAGTTATTCCAAATCCTTGGGGATTTCGTCTAGTCGCCGAAACCCCGCTCGAGCTCTATTTGAACGGCGTCGTTTCCCTTGCGCTCCCGAATGGATCGACCCCCGATGCACTCAAAGCCCAGGCCGTCGTGTCGCGAACGGCGGCGCTGTGGACGGTCGGCCATCGGCCGGAGTCCCCAGAACGCTTCGACGTCCTAGACGATCGCTCCCTTCAATCGACCATCGGCGTCAGCGGAGAGATGCGCTCGGCCGGTGAGGCGGTTCTGGCAACTGAAGGCATCGTCTTGTCGGAGGGGGGCCTCGTCTCTCGCGCGCCGCAACACGAGGACAGCGGGGGCATTACCGAAGATGGAAAGACTTCCACTGAACCCGGAATGGAGTCTTTCACATCGGTGAATGACTCACCCGCTCCGTTGCCGCCCTGGAGCACGCCGCTTGACTTTGAGCGGTTTATCCATGAGCTTCCCACTGGCGGCCTCTACAGTGAAGCTGCCCCAGGCCGCGCTTCGGCATTGGTTCGCTGGGTCCGAATTCTCGATATGAAGGATATTCGCACACGGATCGAAGCGACTCAAAAAATCGGTCGAATCCGTGCTATCCGAATAGCTGGACGTACGAAGACTGGACGGATTAAAACATTGCAGCTCGTCGGAAGCGCGGGAACATTGTCCGCCACCGGATTTTCAGAAATACAAAAACTTCTTTCCCCGGGCAGTCTGCGCTCAACACTCTTCACCCTGCAGCCCCTCTACGATGGTAAGTACATATCAAAAATCATCGTGTGGGGCGCTGGCACTGGTTTGGGTTATGGATTCGCGCGCTCCGGCGCCATCGGCCAAGGCGCGCGAGGAAGCGGTTGGAAGGAAATCCTTGCTCACTACTTCCCCAACCAACAAATCCGCGACGTCAACCACGCGCTGCCTTTGCCAGGAGCACCCGCGACAAGTACTCATGGCGTCGGCCCCTATCGGCGTACTTTAAATTACCGCCTCCATAAACCGACGGAAGCGACCACTCAGAAAAAGTAAACTCCGAGTGTGAAAGTTAAAGTCGCGCATTTGATTACGCGCCTTGATCTCGGCGGCGCTCAGCAAAACACGCTTTACACCGTCCGTCATTTGGACCGCAATCACTATGAACCCGTCCTCATCTGCGGAATGGGCGGATGGTTCGACTCCGAGGTGAGCAGTGACGCCTTTTTGCGCACGGTCTATATATCGTCGCTGGTCCGTGAGATCTCGTTCCTAAACGATTTTCTTGCCTTTCTCGAATTAGTCAAAGTGCTTCGAGACGAGCGCCCCGACATCGTGCACACGCACAGCTCAAAAGCAGGAATTCTTGGACGTTTGGCCGCCGCTTGGGTTGGCGTGCCGGTAATCGTGCATACGTTTCACGGATTTGGCTTTCACGATGGTCAAAACTCCCGGCTCAAGTCGCTTTACGTTTTGATCGAAAGTGTATGTGCACGCCTCACGACCCGGCTCATCTTCGTTTCTCATTCAAACGCGAAGTATGCCCAACGGCACGGGCTGTGCCGCTCCGGGCCAGCAACCATCATCCGATCCGGAATCGAACTTTCTCGATTTCCCGCGTCTGTCGACAGGTCCGCCCTGCGCCGTTCGGCCGGAATCGGTATCCATTCATCCCTGATCGTGTCCATTGGCAATCTAAAGCCGCAAAAGAACGCCGCGGATTTGATTGCTATCGCGGCGCAAGTTATCGAGCAATTGCCCAACACGCACTTTGCCTTCATCGGGGACGGACCTCAAAAGCTGGCGCTGCAAGCCAAGGTGCTTGCCATAGGTCTTGAGGGGAAATTCATTTTTCTTGGTTGGCGACGTGATTCCGCGCAATGGCTTGCGGCGGCCGATGCGTTCGCTCTGACCTCGCTTTGGGAAGGATTGCCACGTGCGCTCCTTGAGGCTATGAAAACGGGTCTGCCCTGCGTCTGCTATGCCACGGACGGTGTCACTGACGTACTGCAAGACGAAATGACCGGTCATTTAGTCGCGGCGGGGAACACGAATGATTTTGCACGGCGACTGATTCAGTTGCTGTCGGATCAGACGGCGGCCAAAAGACTCGGGGCCGCCGCGGCGGCCGCTATTGGAGAAGAATTTGACATCAACCGGATGGTTCGAGATCAAGAGCGTTTATACACTGATCTACTTTCACAACGATTGGAACACGGTCCGTCGACGCCGAGCGGATGTATTTGTTAAAGTGTTCTCAGCTTTGAATTGAGGAGGCTCACTTCGTGACGAAATACACGGTCCCCAAAAATGGCACAAAGATTGGCTACAAAGACGGAAAAGTGGTCGTTCCGAACGACCCCATCATCCCTTTTTTCCCTGGCGACGGAACGGGCCCGGATATTTGGCGCGCCACGCAATTGGTCCTCGATGCGGCGGTGAAAAAAGCCTATAACGGCGAAAAGAAAATTTCATGGATGGAGGTTTATGCCGGACTGACTGCGCTTAAACATTACGACAAGGACACGGTTCTGCCTGAGGAGACATGCGCGGCATTCCGCGAGTTTCGAGTCGGCATCAAAGGCCCGTTGACCACTCCGGCTGGCCAGTTCAAGTTCGTTTGCTTGGACTGCGCGGCCGAGATGAATGATCGCCCCGTCAAATGCCCGAAATGTGCCTCTGAGTGGATCACGCCCCGGTTTCGTTCCGTGAACGTGGGCTTGCGACAGAAATTAGACCTGTACGCCTGTGTTCGTCCCGTGCGTTGGTTCACGGGCGTCCCTTGCCCTGTCAAGGAGCCCCAGAAGTTCAATATCGTCATCTTCCGCGAAAACACTGAAGACATCTACGCAGGCATCGAATTTGAACAGGGAACTCCCGAATGCCAGGAAGTTTACGACTTCCTGACCAAAAAAATGGGCAAGAAGATTCCCTTCCCGGATTCGGGTATCGGTATCAAGCCCATTTCGATCACGGGCACCAAACGCCTAGTGCGAATGGCGATCGCTTACGCGATCTCTCATAAAAAACCTTCGGTGACCATCGTGCACAAAGGGAATATCCAAAAATTCACCGAAGGTGCTTTCCGTGATTGGGGTTATGAAGTTGCGAAGTCGGAATTCCGCGACCAGATCGTGACCGAAGCGGAAGTCTGGGATGATCACCAAGGCAAGGTACCAGCGGGAAAGGTTCTGATCAAAGATCGGATCGCGGATCAGACTTTTCAGCAAATGTTGCTGCGCCCCGACGAATATTCAGTTCTCGCCACGCCGAATCTCAACGGCGACTATCTATCCGACGCGGCTGCAGCCCAGGTCGGCGGATTGGGAATCGCGCCCGGCGCGAATATCGGAGACGGCGTCGCCATTTTCGAGGCCACTCACGGAACGGCACCGAAATACACGAACAAAGACATGGTCAATCCCGGATCCCTGATCCTTTCTGGCGTCATGATGCTCGAGCACCTCGGCTGGCAAGCTGCCGCCGACCTTGTGGTCAAAGGCCTTGAAACGACGATCCAGGCGAAAACTGTCACGTACGACCTCGAGCGCCAAATGCCGGGAGCGAAAAAATTGAAGTGCTCCGAGTTCGGCGCCGCGATCGTCAAGAACATGGACAGCGTAGCGATCCACGCCTGATTGAGCGACGCCATCTACTTGTCGGCGCTGATTCCGGTTTTTAACGAGCAAGAAAATTTGGAATCGTTAGGGGCCGAAGTCTCGGCGGCGTTGGGCGCGCTGGGCCGCACGTACGAGGTCATTCTTGTCGATGACGGCTCGCGCGATAATTCCTGGCGACTCATCTCGGGCCTCGTCGGCCGATATCCGGGCTTCAAAGGTGTCCGCCTCGGGCGCAACGCCGGACAGACCGCGGCCTTGCTGGCCGGAATCCAGCATGCGCGCGGTGAGCTGATCGTTTGCCTCGACGCCGACATGCAAAACGACGCCCGCGACGTTCCTAAGCTGATCGCCAAATTGAACGAGGGGTATGACGTGGTCAGCGGATGGCGCAAGGATCGCCAAGACCGGCTCCTTGACCGTAAGCTGCCCTCGATGATCGCCAACGGGCTTATCTCCCGCATTACCGGCGTTCGGCTACATGACTACGGCTGCACTCTGAAGCTCTATAAATCTGAATATTTGAAACCTTTACGCCTATACGGCGAGATGCATCGTTTCGTGCCGGCTTTCGCCGGGTTCCTTGGTGCGCGAATTGCCGAAGTGCCGGTTAATCATCGGCCGCGGACGGCCGGCGTCTCGAAGTACGGGATCTCCCGCACATTCAAAGTCGTGCTCGACTTGATGACCGTCAAATTCATGGATTCATATTTGGGCAAGCCCATCTATCTGTTCGGCGGCGGTGGAGTCGGTATGGGGTTACTAGGGGTCGCCTTCGCGGCGTATACCTTGTACAAAAAAGTGTGCCTTGGGATTTTCGTCAAGGATCAGCCTCTTTTCCAAGTTTCGATTTTTTGCCTGCTGATTGGATTTCAGATGGTTTTACTCGGCCTGTTGGCGGAGATTTTGGTCCGCATTTATTACGACCTGAAGGACATGCGCCCGTACTTCGTTCGCGAGACGGTGGGAATATGACCGAGAGTGCGTCGCCACTGCGTTTCGCGCTTTCCGAAGTTAAGGAAGAGGGGGAAATGACCGTTCGCGCCACCGCGCCGGCAACCCTTTTTGACGGCGTCCTCAGCGAAGGAGCCTTGATCTCCCCTCTGACTGTGGACGGTACCATTCGACGCGTCGACGACGACGCTTTATTTGATGGATCCGTCCAAGGACGGTGGCAGTTCGAGTGCACCCGCTGTCTGATCCCAATTGAGCAAGTTTGGAAGGAGCCGCTACAATCGTCCGCGCCCATTGATCTTGGATCCATGGATTTGACGGAGGACACTCGACAAGCCATCGCGCTGGCCCAACCGATGAAGATCGTCTGCAAGCCGGAATGCCTCGGCCTGTGCCCTGTCTGCCGGGCAAATCGCAACGCGGCCGATTGCGGCCATCGTACGCCCGATCTCCCGGACGGCAGCCATTCCACGCGGCCGCGATTGACCCCTCGTCCCCATAAAGGATAGAATTCGTACTTAACCTATAGAGGAGCATCATGCCTAATCCTAAACGCAAGCACACCCGCTCACGCCGCGATAGCCGCCGTTCCGCCAATTGGAAACTCGAAAGCATTCCTCTGAGCAAGGATTCAGACGGTCGCTGGCACCGCCCCCACACCATCAGCCCTGACGGTTTTTACAAGGGAATCCTTGTTCGACCGCCGAAAAATAAGAAAAAAAGCGGCAACGAAGGCGATCAGAAATAATTGGTCGGCCTGTTCTAAAAGGATACGCGAATGAGCGAAAGCACGGGCTTGCGCCCAGTTCCAGTCACCGGCCTTCGTCTGAAGGACAAGGTGGCTATCATCACCGGTTCGGCTCAAGGCATTGGATACGCAACGGCTGAATTGTTCATCGCCGAAGGGGCCAAAGTCTGCATAGTGGACGTCAACAGTGAACTGGCCCAAAAATCCGCGGCGGCGCTCGACTCAAGAAAGGGCGTTTGCTTCGGACTGGGCTGCGATGTCTCGAAATTCGACCAATGTGAGGCCGTCGTCAAGTCTGTTCTCGAGAAATGGGCGAAAATTGATATATTGGTAAACAACGCAGGCGTGACCAAGGACAATCTTCTGCTGCGCATGACGGAAGCAGAATGGGATCTGGTGATGAACGTCAATTTAAAGGGGGCTTTTAATTTCACGAAGGCTTGCGTGAAGCCCATGATGAAGGCGCACTATGGCCGTATCGTGGGGATCGCCTCCATCGTCGGAGTGGAAGGTAACGCCGGGCAAGTGAATTATGCCGCGTCAAAAGGCGGACTGATTTCGATGATCAAATCTGTCGCACGGGAATTTGCCTCTCGCCAAATCACTGCAAATTGCGTTGCCCCCGGATTTATTCACACGCGCATGACTGACGCCATTCCCGACACCGCGAAGAAAGCTCTCTTCGATAAAATTCTCGTCGGTCGAATGGGCGAGCCGATTGAAGTTGCTCGCGCTGTCTTGTTTTTGTCGTCCGATGAATCGTCCTACATCACCGGCCACGTTCTCAACGTGAACGGTGGCGGGTACATGTAACTTAAGGAGACTGACACCATGGCAGATGCGAATATCCCAGATCGCGTGAAGCAGATTATCGTCGAACAGCTTGGCGTCGACGCCGCTGAAGTCACGCCGAACGCCCATTTCGTCAATGATTTGGGCGCCGACTCACTCGACACGGTGGAGCTCGTGATGGCGCTTGAGGAAGAATTCGACACAGAAATCCCCGATGAGCAGGCTGAAAAAATCCAAACGGTCGGCCAAGCGATCGATTATATCCAGGCTCACGCCAAGAAGTAACTGGCTTCGGCTGTGGCCGAGTCGCTCGAATCTATCATAGGGCACACGTTTCGCGATCCTCGCCTGCTCAAGCAGGCGTTGTCCCACAAGTCATACGCTAGCGAACAGGGGACAGGGGTCTACAATGAGCGCCTGGAGTTTCTTGGCGACAGCGTTCTGGCGGTCGTCGTCGCTCATCAGCTGTATTGCGATTATCCGAAAGAATCGGAAGGCGCACTCTCGAAAAAGAAATCGTTTCTTGTGTCGCGACCGAGCTTGGCGGCTTGGGCCGAGGAGATCGGGTTGGGTGCCCATCTTTATCTTGGAGTGGGAGAGGAATCCACAGGCGGAAGAGGCCGCCAGAGCCTGTTGGCCAATGCTCTCGAAGCCTTGATCGGCGCGATTTACCTGGATGGGGGATTCGATGCTGCATCTGGGTTCATCCGTGAATGGTGCTCGAGAACCCACGGAAGCCTTCAGGAATCGGATCATAAGAGCCGTCTACAGGAATTGCTCCAAAAAAAATACAAATCGCCACCACAATATGAATTGTCGTCTGCCTCCGGGCCTGAGCATGATAAGTTTTTTTGCGTGATCGTTCGGATCGGCACCCGGGAACTGGGCCGTGGGACCGGCAAGAACAAAAAGGAAGCTGAACAAGCCGCCGCGCTGCATGCCCTGAAGGGCTTGTCATAAGGAGAATGATATGGACTACGAACTGACCGATATCCAATTGGAAATCAAAAATTTGGCCTACCAGATCGCAATGAGGGATATTAAGCCTGTGCGCGAGAAGCATGACAATGACGGGACTTTCCCTTGGGATGTGGTCAAAAAGATGGCCGCAGCCGACCTTTTTGGCGTTTATCTCCCGGAAGCCTACGGCGGGCTCGGCGGCGGGCTTATGGAGCAAGCGCTGGTCATCGAACAATTTTCGCGTGCCTGCGGCGGAATTGCTTTGGCGTTTGCCGCCTCCGGACTTGGAACATTACCGATTATGCTCTTAGGCAACGCCGAACAACGCGAAAAATACGTCCCCGATCTCTGCTCCGGGAAGAAACTCGGCGCGTTTTCGATCACGGAGCCCGGCGCCGGTTCGGACGCCACCGCCACGAAAACGACGGCCAAGCTCGACGCAGACCACTACGTCCTCAACGGAGTGAAGTCGTTCGTTTCTAATGGCGAGTCTGCCGAGATATACGTCGTTTTCGCGACGACGAACCCCGCCCGCGGCGCGCGCGGAATATCCGCATTCATCGTCGAGAAGGGCACTCCCGGCTTCGGATTCGGCAAGAAAGAGCATAAGATGGGAATCCGGGCCAATTCGACCTACGAACTTTCATTTCAAAACTGCAGGATCCCAAAGAGAAACCTCCTTTACAAGGAGGGGTACGGCTTGTTCACCGCTCAGACGACATTCGATTGTTCCCGTCCCGGCGTCGCAGCGCAAGCCTTGGGAATCGCGCAGGGCGCGCTCGACGAAACTATCGCTTACATTCGACAGCGAAAGCAGTTCGGGCAACCGATTTCGAGTTTTCAGGCGATCCAGCACATGATGGCTGATTGCGCGACGGGCATTGAATCCTCCCGCGCCTTGTTGTACGCCACTTGCCGATCCATCGACAAGGCGATGAAGCCCGTTTATGAAAAGGCGATCGCCGACAAGGCCGTCGTTTACGACGTGCTGCAAACGATGGACGTCAAGCGCTACACCAAGGAATCGGCCATGTCGAAGTACTACTGCTCCGATGTCGCGATGAAGGTGACGACCGACTGCGTGCAAATGTGCGGCGGTATCGGCTACATGGCCGATTTTCCGATCGAGAAATTCATGCGCGACGCGAAAATCACACAAATCTATGAGGGCACAAATCAAATCCAGCGCAACGAAGTCGCCGCGATGTTGATCAAGGAAGCCGCGTCGACAAAGGGAGAATAGTCAGGCTCCGAACGGATAATCGATGATCGACGACCGAAATGAATTCCTGCGCTGCGGCCGTCGCTTCTCTGCTGCGGCCGCGGGGACGAATGTGCAGGCAGCACTTCTCGGTAAATCTCCGACTTATGCTCCGGACCGTCCGTTCGACTCTCTGCATGTTAAGCTTGACCTCGCTGTCGACTTCGCGCGCAAGGCCCTCGCCGGCACCTGTGAAACACGCGTGCGCGCGCGGCGGCCGGGCGTGCGGCTGCTCGAGTTCAACGCCGTCGGACTTAAAGTCTCCAAAGCGTTCATCGACGGCAAGTGTGCGCGCGTCCGCCAAGTTGGTGACACCCTTCGGATCTCTGCGGACCACGATCTAAACGAGGTCCGCGAGACTGTCGTCCTCGTGCAGTACCAAGTCCAGTCGCCTGCGGCGGGTCTTCATTTCGTGAGCAGACCGCGTCAGCTTTGGAGCCAGAGCCAGCCCGAGGACGCGCGCCGATGGTTTCCGTGCCAGGATTCGCCACATTCGAAGGTCACCTCCGAAGTTCGCGTTCGCGTTCCGGTCGGAATGACCGGGATTTCCAACGGGACGCTGGTTGATCGAACCGCGACGGAGCGCGGCACGGTCTGGCATTGGCGCATGGACCGTCCCCACTCGATTTATCTGATCACCCTAGTCGCTGGCCATTTCACGGAAATAGAAGAGGATTGGGAGGGCACCCCCGTCATCTATTACTGCGAACCCGGCCGGGAGGCGGATGCGCGCCGCGGTTTCGCAAAAACGAAAAAGGCGCTTCAATTCTTTTCTGAAAAAACGGGGGTCCGCTATCCGTATTCCCGCTACGCCCAAGTCGCAGTCGCAGAATACCCGGGCGGGATGGAGCACACCACCTGTACGACGCAAACAGATGCATGCTTGATCGATTCTCGCGCTTCCTTAGACCACGATTTGGATCTTCTTGTTGCCCATGAACTCGCCCACCAGTGGTTCGGCGATCTTGTGACTTGTGCCGAATGGCCCCACGCCTGGTTGAACGAGGGATTTGCCACTTATTTCGAGATCCTATTCCAGGAATATGACAAAGGCACCGACGAGGCGCAGCATGAAATGCAAGGCAACGCCCGGGTTTATTTCCATGAGGATTCAAGGCGTTACCGGCGACCGATCGTGTGCCGAACGTACGGCGATCCTTGGACGATCTTCGATCGTCATTTATATGAAAAGGGCGCGTGGGTCCTTCATATGCTCCGCCATGATCTCGGCGAGCAATTGTGGTGGAAGGCGATAGGACATTACTTGCGTAAACACCAAGATTCATTGGTGCGCACCTCCGATCTGATCGTAGCCATAGAAGAGGCGACGGGACGCAATGTTCAGGGATTTTTCGACCAATGGATCCACCGGCCTGGTCACCCGGTTTTACGCGCGCGTTGGACTTTTGACGTGAATCGCCGCCGGGGATCGATGTGGTTGATTCAGACACAGGAAGTGACCACGGAAAGACCCGCGTTCCGCTTTAAAATACACGTGCGCGTGACGGGCCGCGACTGGGTCCGTGATTTCCGTGAGGACGTCACGAGCAAAGAACACCGCTTTCATTGGAAGCTTCCGGGCGCGCCCTTGAATGTCGAATTTGACCCCGATCTATTCCTCTTGAAGGCCATTTCTTTGGCGAAACCCGTGCCCATGTGGTTTCATCAGCTGTCGAAAGGGTCCTCTGCAGCGTCACGGTCTCTCGCCGCGGAGCATGTCGCGCGATGGGGCGGCGTGGAGGGGGCTTTGGCACTGGAAAAGCAGATTCTTCGCGAGCCTTTCTGGGGGGCGGCGACCGAAATGATTCACGCTCTGGGAGGAATCGCCGGAGAAGTCGTGGATAAGGCATTAATCCGGCAATTGAGAGCCGTTCGCCACCCGAAGTCGCTGCGCGCCATCGTGTCCGAACTTGGCCGCCGTGGCGCACGCGGCTGCGAACAGATGATCCTGCGCTTGGCACGAAATCATCCGGCACTCGGCGTTCAGGCGGAGGCGACGCGCGCGTTGGGTCGCTATACTGGTGCACGACCGCGCACGCTTTTGCGCAAAGCCTTGATGTCGCGCAGCTATCGCGATATTTTAGCGGCCTCCGCTGTGTCGGCACTCGCCGTCTCGCGCAAACCGCAGGCTTCGCGGACCTTGCGTTTCCTCGCCGCGCCACCACGACCGTACGGGGTTCGTGTCGCCGCGATCCGCGCATTGGGCGATTTCGCCACCTATGATCCGGAACTGATTCCTTGGCTTTGCGCGCGAATCTCCGACCCTGACGAACGGGTCACGATGACGACCATCGCCGCTCTAGGTGCGGCTGAAGACGAGCGCGCCATCACAGCTCTCGAAGCGCTCTCTAAAAAGAGCGGGAATTCCCGCATACGGGTCACGGCGTTAGAGGC
Organism: Elusimicrobiota bacterium; assembly: GCA_031423795.1. GTDB lineage: Bacteria > Elusimicrobiota > Elusimicrobia > UBA1565 > UBA9628 > GWA2-66-18. The sequence continues at coordinate 15,117 of JANPGH010000159.1, forward strand.
CCTATCGCGTATTCGGGCGGGTGGGAAAAAAGCGTCCGTTTAGTCCGATTTTTCGGCCGAGATCAGTCCCAAATCAATTCCTTTGACCACCGCCTCGGTTCGGTTCGAGACGCTCAATTTCTGGAACATGCTATTTAGATGATTTTTAACAGTTTTGACGCTGCAGGTCAGGGACGCCGCAATTTCCTTGTTCGACTGGCCGCGTCCTAACAACGCCAACACCTTGATTTCCGTTTTCGTCAAGGCGACGAGTGACGCTTCGGAATTGGACGACCCGATGTTGCGCAACCCCTCGATGAGCTTGCTCATCACCGGCTGCGGTATCATCACTCCCTGGTTTGCGAACGTTTTTAAAGCGTTGACAAGCTCCGCTGCCGGGAGCATTTTCGACAGATAGCCGTTGGCCCCCGCTTGAATTGCTTCCATCACATGCGCCTCGTCCTCGTACCCCGACAAAATCAAGACGTTCGTAGTAGGGCAGTCCTTGTGGATCTGTCGGGTCGCCTCGATGCCGTCCATCTGCGGAAGCTTTATATCAAGGAGGATGACGTTCGGGCGCAACTTTTTGACCAAGCGCAGGGCCTCGCGGCCATCGGCCGCTTCCGCAACCACCTGGATGTTTTTCTCGTTTTCAAGAAGATCCTTGATACCCTCGCGAAAAAGCGTCTGATCGTCCGCAATGATGACCGTGATCCTCTTGACAGCTTTTTTCGCCTTCCTCACTCTAAGCCTCCCGCGCCGTGTGCGAACATGGGGCCATCATACATTATTCATGTTGAATTCTTATTGCCGCGCAACTCCCTCTGGTTGCGGCCCCTTCCCCGAGGAGGATTTGTTGATGTCGCCCGGAATGATGTAAAATTTCCCGCCTATTTACGGCGCGGTAGCTCAGTGGTAGAGCGGGCGTTTCATAAGCGCCATGTCGGCAGTTCGATCCTGCCCCGCGCCAAAATTTTCACGGCTTTTCGAGACTTTGATTTGAATCAATGCTCGCCGTTTTCTATTCTGTTGTAATCAACGCGAAGCGCGTTGAACTCAAGCACGGAGGATCTCGACATGCCCGAAGCCCTCGTTGTGGTCAGCAAGATCAAGAAAATCGTCAAGGACGCCGGCCTTCGCACCGGAGGCGATTACATCGATGCCCTTTCCGCCAAGATTGAGTCCGCCGTCAAGGCTTCAATACAAAAGGTGCAAACGGACAATAAAAAGAAGACCCTCAGCGCGGAAGACGTGGTCTAATTTTTAATGCGCACGTTTCGGGACTTTATGGAATCGGCGCTGTACGATCCGGTCGAAGGTTTTTACACGACTCGGACCCAAACCGCCGATTTTTTCACGAGTCCCGAGCTGCATCCTGCTTTCGGAGGAGTCCTCGCCGATCGCATCGCCGCGTTGCTGCGTAGGACCGCGTCCGTGCGCCCTTCCGATCCTCTCATCCTGATCGAAGCAGGCTGCGGGAACGGTACCCTGGCGTCGCAAGTCGCGCGTCATATCCGCGAGAAGCACGCAGACCTCGCCGTGCAGCTCAAGTTCGTTCTCCTTGAGCGTTCTCGGCGGGATTTAACCGAAGCGGTGCGTTCGGTAACGGCCTTCGGCATTCCGGTCGTTGCCTGCACGGATGTGAGCCGCCTGCCATCGTTCACTGGCGTTCTTTATTCGAACGAATTGTTCGATGCCTTTCCCGCGCATCTCCTGCAAAAGAAAGGTGGTTCGATTTATGAGGTGTACGTCGACGATTCGAGCCAGTGGACGCTGGGTGGGATCTCCTCGCCCCAACTGGCAGCCGATGCCGCCATCCTCGCAACATCTCTCCAGGAAGATGAAACTCACGCCGTCAGCTTGGACGCTCCTCGTTGGCTTTTCGAATCGGCCACGCGGCTTTCCGCCGGTTTCCTCCTGACGGTCGACTACGGCAAAAAGTTTTCCTCAGCGGCGCCCAATGTTCCGCGCGGCTACCGCCAGCACCGGATTCAAACGGATTTACTGTCGAATCCTGGCCAACAGGATCTGACGGTTCCCGCGGACTTCAACGCCCTGATCAAGGCCGGAAATGACGCCGGTGCCTATGTTGAGAGCTTCGAATCGATGGCTCGCTTCCTGATCGACGGGGGAATCGAAAAATGGTTTGAGGGAACTTGGGACGAGCGCAGTATTTCCTTTAAGTCTCGCGCTCAGATCAAGACGTTGATCCATCCTGACGGCATGGGCGAATGTTTTAAGGTTTTGATTCAGAGGAAGCTGCCATGATGAGCGCCTACGCCGTGGTCGCGACGTTCGTCCTGATAGGTATCGCCTTCGCTGCCGTGACGCTGGGCGCGGCAAAGGTTCTGCGCGCGAGCGTCCCATACGCTCGCAAGGAAAGCACCTACGAATGCGGGATTCCGGCCACTGGATCGACTGAAGTAAAGCTCAATATTCGCTTCCATACCTACGCCCTTTTGTTCGTTCTTTTCGATGTGGAAATACTTTATGTCTTTCCATGGGCGGTCGTTTCTAAAAGCGTCGGGCCCGTCGCCCTTTACGAGATGGGCGTTTTTCTCGCGATATTAGCGCTGGGACTCGCCTTCGCTTGGCGTAAAGGCGCCCTAAGCTGGGAGTAACCTATGCCTATACTCGAAAAACTTCCGGGAATCACCAACGGCCTTCCAGGCGGAGACCTCGTCCTTACGACGTCTGATTATCTGATCGATCTCGGCAGGCGTGGGTCGCTGTGGCCAATGACATTCGGCCTTGCCTGCTGCGCGATCGAGATGATGGCTTCCTACGCGTCGCGCCTTGATTTCGACCGTATGGGCGTCATTCCGCGCGCCAGTCCCCGGCAGGCTGACGTGATGATCGTGGCCGGCACCGTCTGCAAGAAGATGGCCGACCCGATCCTGGAAATTTACCATCAGATGCCGGAGCCTCGTTTCGTCATCTCAATGGGTTCGTGCGCGAATTGCGGCGGGCCTTATTACGATTCCTATTCCGTCTTGAAGGGTGTCGACCGGATCGTGCCTGTCGATATCTACATCGCGGGCTGCCCGCCCCGTCCCGAGGCGCTGCAGTACGCCATCGTCAAGTTACAGGAAAAGATCGCGAAAATGTCCCTGAGAAAGGGCCTGGCGACTCCCCAGCAGGCCATGGGAAGCCGCGACATAAACGCACAATGAACTCCGAAGAACTGTTCGCCAAGATTCAGGCCGGATTCCCGGCCGTCGAACGCGCGGCCATCCCGGTAAAGGATTATTTGACCCTGCGCCTCCCTGCAAAAGAGCAGCTCCTGCCTTTGACGAAGTGGCTCCGCCAGGCCGGATACGATTATCTCGAGATGATCACGGCCACCGATTTTAAGGGGCCTGTCGACATGAACGGCTATATTCGCCAACCGAATTTTAACCCTTTTCTTCCGGAAGGCGCGACGCCGGAAATCGAGTCCGCCGCAACGGCCGGCTTCCCTTACAAACCTGTGATCGAGCACCTCTGGTCGTTCGTTTCGATCTCTGACAAGACGCGAGTCTTCGTCAAGCTTGAATTGCCGCGCGAAGCCCCTTCTGTACCCACGTTGACGGGGTTGTTCAAGACGGCGGATTGGCAGGAACGCGAAACTTTCGACCTGATGGGCGTGATTTACGAAGGCCACCCTAACTTGACTAAAATCTTAACGCCCGATTTCCTTCAGGGGCATCCCCTGCGAAAAGACTATGTGCACATCAAGGACCGCTTCGATGAGTGATATCGCGACTCCCCCAGCTCTGGCGACGTCAAGCCTCAAGACTGATCAGATGTTCATCAACATGGGGCCGCAGCATCCTTCGACTCACGGCGTTTTGCGGATCGCCCTGACGTTGGAGGGGGAAGTGATCGTCAAGGCCGTGCCCGACATCGGTTATCTGCACCGCGGCACCGAAAAGCTCGCGGAAGTTCGCGGCTATCACCATTGCATCGTCCTGACGGACCGGTGGGATTACGTTTCCGCGATGCCGAACAACCTCGTCTTCTGCTTGGCGGCCGAAAAGCTGCTGGGCGTAAAAGCGCCAGCGCGCGCTGATACATTGCGCGTTGTGATGTGCGAGATGAACCGCATTGCCAGCCATCTTCTGTTCATGGGCACCTACGGCATCGACACGGGAGCCTTCACGCCGTTTCTGTACGCTTTCCGGGAACGTGAGATGGTCCTGGACTTGTTCGAGATGCTCTGCGGCGCTCGCCTGACCTACAACTATATCCGCCTCGGCGGTGTGATGACGGACGTCACTCCCGAATGGATCGGGCGTCTGAAGGAATTCTTAGTTTACTTTAAGCCTCGCCTTGACGAATACAACACGTTGCTGACCTTCAATCCGATTTTCATGGCGCGCACCAAGGGCGTGGGTTGTATTACTCCCCAGGAAGCCGTCAATTGGGGCCTGTCCGGACCGAACCTGCGCGGTTCTGGCGTCAATTACGACGCGCGAAAACACGACCCCTACTGCGGCTACGAAACTTACGAGTTCGACGTTCCTCTCGGCGAGGAGGGCTCGTGCTGGGACCGCTATTACTGCCGCGTCCGCGAGATGCGCGAGTCGGTCCGTATCATCGAGCAGGCCCTCGCCAAACTTCCGGACGGTCCCGTAATGGCTCCGGGCGTCGCGAAGGTGCCCAAGCCGGCTCCCGGTGAATCTTATGCCCACGTCGAAGCTTCGCGGGGTGACCTTGGGATTTACCTCGTTTCCGACGGGGGGATCTCGCCATTCCGCATGCATGTGCGTGCCCCGTCTTTCGTCAACCTGGCGATGCTGGAAGAAAAACTTGTCGGCATGAAGGTCGCCGACGTGATCGCCATTTTGGGCTCGATCGACATCGTTTTGGGCGAGGTGGATCGCTAACATGAGCGACGCTTCCGAAGATAATAAGCCCGCACCCCCGGACGTCTCGCCGCCAACGCCGCCCGCAGCGTCGGTCGCCAAACCGCTTCCAAAACCCGCGCTGCCAAAACCCGTTTTTCCGGAAGCTAAGCTTAATCATGCCAACGGCCGCCTGTTGACCGACCGTTTCGCAACCTGGCCGCAGGCTATTTTTGATTCAGCTTGGTCGCGCCCGAGTTACCGCATGGGCGCGGGATTACTCGCCGGAATCGTCATCGGCCTGTCGGTGATGAGCATTTTCATCGGCGAACTCACCCCCTGGGGGGGGAAGATTTACGCGTTGCTCGAATCCCTCGCACGGCGCCAGGCCTTGCCGGCTTACGTTGCCCCTCTCGTCTGGATCCTGATCAAGGTGCTCATCGTCCTGCACATCATTTTGCTCAACGGCCTATGGGCAATCTGGTGGGAGCGTAAGATTTCCGCGCACATTCAATCCCGCGTCGGCCCCACCTATGCCGGAAGTCCGAAAGGCTGGAATTTTCACGGTTGGGCCCAGACCGCCATTGACGGCATCAAATTGCTCCTGAAAGAGGACATCACCCCTGCCGCGGCCGACAAATGGGTTCATGCGTTGGCTCCGGCCATCGTGGTTGTTCCCTGCGTCATCGCTTTTGCTCCCGTCTTGTTCGGCCAAAATCTTGCCGCCGCCAACCTTGATATCGGGACCCTATACATTTTCGCGTTTGCCGGTATCACGGTGATTGGAGTGGTCATGGCGGGATGGGGGTCTGGCAACAAGTACTCGCTGCTCGGTGGCCTGCGCGCGGCCGCGCAGATCGTCAGTTATGAGCTGCCCCGCGGGTTTTCTGTCGTCCCTGTCCTGATGTTTGCCGGCTCCCTCGATCTCGCAGTCATTGCGAAGGCCCAGGAAGGCTATTGGTGGGGGGTCGTCCCAAAATGGTTCGTCTTCTACCCGGTGGTCGGCCAAATCGCCTTTATTATTTTTTTGATCGCCTCCATCGCAGAAACTAATCGTGTCCCCTTTGACATCCCCGAAGCCGAGTCTGAACTCGTCGGCGGCTTTCATACTGAGTATTCCGGGATGAAATGGTCCATTTTTTTCCTGACGGAGTATGGCTACGTGCTGCTCGGCTCGCTGTTACTCGCGACCTTCTTTATGGGCGGGGGAGCTTCTCCCCTTCCGTTCGTCCCGTTCACGTTGATCCCGAGCTGGTTGTGGATGCTTGCTAAAGCGATGCTGATGATGTTCGTTTTTCTTTGGGTGCGCTGGACTTTACCCCGATTCCGCGTCGATCAATTGATGGACTTTTGCTGGAAATTCCTTCTGCCCTGGTCATTTGCGAACGTGATCCTGGCAGGAGTCTATTTGGCGTTCAAATGGGCATGAGGCGAGAATGATCGGATATTTCACGAATATATTCCGTAATTCCAGAGCACTCGTCTCGGGTCATTGGATCACCTTGCGCTACATGTTCAAGCCGGCCGTCACCATCCACTACCCGGACGAGAAGCTCCTACCGTTCGAAAAATTCCGCGGAGCACTCCTGTTCGACGCAAACACCTGCATCTCCTGCAACCTGTGCGTGAAAGCCTGTCCGTCGAACTGCATCCAGCTTGAAAACGCGACTAACGAGGCGGGTAAAAAGGTGGCCAAAGTGGCCTGGTACTCGATCGACTTCGGCAAATGTAACTTCTGCCGCTTGTGCGAGGAGTCTTGTCCGACCAAGCCCAAATCGGTATGGCATGCGCTGGATTACGAGATGATCTTCACGCGCCGCGACGAGATGGTCCGGTGCTGGAAGCAGGGATTCGCCTATGTTGGAAAATACTTCGACTCAAAGTCTAAAGAGTTCAAAGATCCCGAAGGCCAAATTAGCATCCATGAGATCCCGCCACGCAGGAATTGAACATGTTTGAGTCCATCGCTTTTTACGCGCTCTCCGCCCTCGTCCTGACCTCGGCGCTGGCCGTGGTCTTGCATCGGAACACGGTTCATTCCTCCCTATTTCTTGGGCTTTCCCTGGCGGGAGTCGGTGGGCTCTATGCGCTTCTCGGATGCGACTTCTTGTTCGCTGGGCAGATCATGGTTTACGTGAGCGGCATCGCCGTATTGGTGATGTTTGTCGTGATGCTCCTCGGCCGCGCCTCCGATTTACACTTGCGTCAAGTCAACGAATTTTGGATGGCGGCGCTGTTGATTTGCACGATCGCAAGCGCGGGCCTTTACAAGATCGCCCACGCCTTCTCCCGAAGCGTTACAGGCGCCGTCGCCACCGCCTCCACGGATTCGATCGGCCGCCTTTTCTTGGGCGAATACCTGGTGCCGTTCGAGCTCGTGTCCCTAGTGCTTTTGGCGGCTTTGCTTGGCGCGGTTTTTTTCTCCTACGTCGATATAAACGAGGCTCTCCCATGACACTCGAGCGTTATTTGATGGTGTCTGGAGGCTTGTTCCTGATCGGAATCTTCGGAGCCCTGACCCGCCGCAACATCATCGGGATATTGATGTCTATCGAGCTGATGTTCAACGCGGCAAACATCAATTTGGCCGCCTTCAACCATTTTCTTCATCCGTATGGCGCGGTTGGCCAGACGGTCGCCCTTTTTACGATGACGATCGCTGCCGCTGAAATTGTGGTCGGTTTAGCGTTGCTGTTGGCGATTTACCGCAATACCGATACGACCTACGCCGAGCATTTTAATCTTTTGAAGGGTTGACCATGATCGAACATGCCTACCTGATTCCGCTGATTCCTCTCGCAGCATCGTTCATTATCTTGTTCGGGGCGAAGGAAGATCCGCATTCCCCGTTGCCCTGGGTTGGGATCGCCGCGATGTTTTTCAGCTTCTGCCTCGCCGTATCGGTATTCTGGGATTTTGCCGTGGGCACTCTTATGCTCCCCTATCAGCATGATTGGCGCTGGTTCTCTTTCGCCAATTCCGTGGCTGGCAAGTCGTTCATCGATTCCTTCAAAATTGGCGTGTACATCGATCCTCCGACGGCCATCGTGCTCGTCGTCGTCACGCTGGTCAGCCTGATGGTCCAGATTTACTCCTTGTCGTACATGCACGGAGATAAACGGTTTAAGCGCTATTTTGCCTTCGTCTCCTTCTTCACCGCGGCGATGCTCGGACTGGTCGCTTCCAGCAATTTACTGGTGACCTTCATGTGCTGGGAGCTGATGGGCGTCTCTTCTTACTTATTGATCGGATTCTGGTTTGAACGTGAAGGGCCCTGTGAAGCCCAGAAAAAGGCGTTCATGACCACGAAACTGGGAGACAGCGGTCTATATCTTGCGCTCCTGATGATTTACGCGAAAGTCGGTTCGTTCCAATTTCCGCAAATGCAGCAGTTCTTCAGCTCGGGGTATATGCCGACCACGGCCGCTACCGTCATTGCGCTCGGCGTCCTTTTCGGAGCGATCGGCAAATCGGCTCAGTTTCCTCTGTTCATATGGCTTCCCGACGCGATGGAAGGGCCAACACCGGGATCCGCGCTTATTCACGCCGCAACGATGGTCGCAGCTGGAATCATCGTTGTCGCCAAACTCTATTTTATTTTCCTGGCCGCGCCATTGGCGCTGGAGACGGCCGCTTGGGTAGGCCTTGCCACTGCATTTCTCGCCGCGACGATGGCGCTGGTGACCTACGATATCAAGCGGGTGCTTGCTTTCTCCACCGTTTCACAGCTGGGCTTCATGATGTGCGCCCTGGGAGTGGGTGGCTATACTGCCAGCTTGTTTCATCTGACGACTCATGCTTTCTTCAAAGCCCTGCTCTTTCTCGGAGCGGGTTCCGTTATTCACGCCGTGCATACGAACGATATGCGCGAGATGGGCGGGCTTTCCAAAAAGATGCCGATTACTTTCGTGACGATGTTGATCGGCGTTTTGGCGATTTCCGGTTTTCCGTTTTTGTCCGGCTACTATTCGAAAGACATGATACTCGCCTCAGTTTGGCACCACAACCACACGATGTTCTGGATCCTGCTCTTCTCGGCTTTGATGACCGCCTTTTACATGTCCCGGCTTCTCTTCTTGACTTTTTGGGGAAATGATCGTGACCACGACAAATTCCATCACGCGCACGAATCGCCCGCTCTGATCACCGCGCCGCTGGCCGTCCTCGCGCTCTTTTCTGTTATCGCCGGGTACGGCCTTGCGCGAGACGGATTCGTCGAAAAGATTTTCCCGACTCCGGTCCTCGCGTCGGCGTCAGTCGCCGTCGAGCCGCCGTCGCGCGTGTCGTCGCCGGAAGCCCGCATGCCGATCGAATCGAGCGAATATTCTTCTCCTATCGCGCACCATCCCGTCGAAGAGGCCGAGCTTCCTCATTGGCTCGCGCTCTCCATCATTGGTTTGATTCTGGGGTCGATGATGCTGGCATTCTTATTCTATCGCGGGCCTCAGTTCCAAACCGCTGCCGCGATCCGAGCCGCCTTAGCTCCTTTGGTGACCGTCCTCGACCGTCGCTGGTTCCTCGACGATATCTTTTTGTGGCTCGTCGCGGTCTGCGACTACATAGCTGCCGCCATGTTTTGGTTCGATACGAATATTGTGGACAGAATTTTCGTCGATGGCTGGGGGCTGTTGATGCGCATTTTCTCAGAAGTGAGCAATTTCATCGATTGGAATTTCATTGATACCGCCGTGGACGGTTTCGGCGGCTTAAGTAACGACTTAGGGATAGGATTACGCTCGCTGGTCGTCGACGGCCAGGTGCAGCAATATTTGATGTATGCCGCGATCGCCTTTAGCCTTGCCGCAACTTTAATTTTAGCCCGCTGAATCAAAACGTAGGAGAATAGAAATGCCGATGCTGAGCCTAATCGTGTGGGCGCCCCTCGCGGGCGCGCTCATTGTATTGATGCTCCCGAAAGAGAAGGTGAAGACCATTCAAGGCGTCGGTTTTTTGGCCGCCGGGGTCTCCTTACTCGCGTCATTGGCGTTAATCCCGCAATTCGACCGCTCGCTTGCCTCCATGCAGTTCGTCGAAAAATGGTCATGGATTCCGTCCTTGAACATCTCCTACTTCCTGGGCGTCGATGGCCTCTCTTTCCCGCTGGTTTTGCTCACGACCTTTATGAGCGTCATCGCCCTCATCGGTTCGCTGGGTATCAGCCACCGCGTAAAGGAGTATTTCTTTTGGTTCCTCGCGCTTGAAGTTGGAATGCTGGGCGTGTTCATGGCGCTCGACCTCGTCCTTTTCTACGTGTTCTGGGAGATCACGCTAGTCCCGATGTACTTCTTGATCGGAATCTGGGGGGGACCGCGCAAAGAATTTGCCGCGATTAAGTTCTTCCTTTACACCCTGTCCGGTTCCGTTTTCATGCTTCTGGGCATCCTCGCCATGTACTTCCGTTCCGCTCCGCATACGTTCGACATGCTCGAACTGATGCGCCAACAGTCGTCTTGGGATCCGCGCTTCCAAATTTTGGTGTTCTTGGGCCTCTACTTCGGCCTCTCCATAAAGATACCGGCCTTCCCCTTCCACACCTGGCTTCCGCTAGCCCACGTCGAAGCGCCAACGCCGATCTCCGTGATTCTTGCTGCCGTCCTTCTCAAAATGGGAGTGTACGGCCTGCTCCGGATCACGTACCAAATCACTCCGCAAGGTTTCGCCTGGTTCCTACCGGCCTTGGTCGTAATCGCGACCATCAATATCGTCTACGGTGCGTTGTGCGCGCTGGCCCAGACCGACATGAAGAAAATGGTCGCCTATTCGTCGGTGAATCACATGGGCTACTGCCTCCTTGGCATTGCAGGAATGAGCGCTCCCGGATTCTCTGGCGCCATCCTTCAAATGATCAACCATGGGATCATCGCCGGGGCCTTATTCCTGCTGGTCGGAGTCATCTATGATCGCGCACACACGCGGGAACTTTCTGCCTTCGGTGGCCTTGCGGTCAAGGTCCCCGTTTACGCCGGCCTGATGTCGCTGACGTGCTTTGCATCGCTCGGACTTCCAGGTCTTTCCGGATTTATCAGCGAGTTCCTATGCTTCCTCGGCGCCTTTCAACAGTGGAAATGGGCCACCACCATCTCGGTCTTGGGCATCATCGCCACCGCCGCCTTTTTCTTGCGCGCACTGCAAAAGATTTTCCTCGGCCCGCTGAATGAGAAATGGCGTGATTTGGACGACATCAACCCGCGTGAATTGGCGTCGCTATTGCCGCTGGTTGCGATCATGATTTGGTTCGGCGTGGCCCCCTCATGGCCGCTGAACTTGATGAATGCGACGGTGGCGCATCTCTTGGGGAAATGAGATGTTAAATCTCGGCCTGCTACTCCCTGTTTTCGCCCTCGCTGGAGGAGCATTGTTTTTAATGTTTATTGACCTCCTCCTCCCATCGACAAAATTTCGCCGACTCTACCATTTGGCATGGATCTTTTCTCTCAGCGTGCTGGTGTTGCAGATCGCAGCACTCGGCAATCCCGCTTCGCGCGGCTCGGGCACCCTTTGGATCGCTGATTCCTTCGGCTCGTTCATACAGCTCATCATCTTATTTACGACAACTCTTTGCCTGCTGTCGACTCTCGATTACCGCGCGCTGCCCGATCGTTATGCGGGGACATACTGCGCCCTTATGCTTTTGTCCGCGGCGGGACTGTTGATCTTGATTTCCGCAACCGATCTGCTCCTTGCTTTCATTGCGCTCGAGCTCGTGTCCATTTCCTCCTTCGTTCTCGCCGGATTCGAACGCAAGCATCCAAAATCCAACGAAGGCGCGATGAAGTACTTTCTTTTTGGCGCATTCTCTTCGGCTTTGTTCATCTACGGTGTCTCTTTTTACTATGGGGCCACCGGTGGAACGCAACTAATCACCGGCGTCGCTCCTAGTCCGCTCTTGATCCTCGGGTTGGTCCTGATTTTGCTGGGATTCGCTTTTAAGGCTTCGATCGCCCCTATGCACTTTTGGGTTCCCGATGCCTATGAAGGCGCGCCCACGCCAGTCACAACGTTCCTCTCGATCGCCCCCAAGATCGCCACGTTCGGTGCCCTAATGCGTATGTTTGGGATCGTATTTCCAGCCTCCTCGTACGATCTCCAGGGGCTGCTGGGCCTGCTGGCCATCCTGACGATGACCATCGGCAACTTCACGGCGTTCTTCCAGAATGACGTAAAGCGCATACTTGCCTACTCATCGATTGCTCAAGCCGGATATCTTCTGATTGGCGTCGCGGTAGGCACGTTGCGCGGCACCGAAGGCGTTCTCATCTATTCCTTCGTCTATGTGGCAATGAATATCGGGGCGTTCGCGGTCGCGCAAGCGGTCGGCGAGGCTTCCGGAAGCTATTGCCTCGATTCATTCAATGGTTTGGGCCAGCGCTCGCTCGGTATCTCGCTGGGTATGACCTTTTGCTTGCTTTCGTTGGCTGGGATACCCCCGATGGCCGGATTCATGGGAAAGCTATATATATTTTCTTCCGCCGTGGAGTCCGGTCGTTGGTGGCTTGCGGTCGCGGGGGTGGTCAACTCCGTCGCCTCTGCTTATTTTTACTTTCGCATCGCCCACCGAATGTTTTTCCGCGCCCCCGATAATGATTCCGGTCCTCTGATCGTCGGCCCCTATTTGTACGGTGGAATCGCCGTTGCCGTCGTCGGTGTCCTCTTATTCGGCCTAAATCCCGAGCCCCTCATCGCCGGCGTGCGCGCGTCTACTCCATTACTCCCGTAATTTTTGTTCGTTCGCGGTCGTATGCCTCCTGAAACCGATAATCTTCGTATCGAGGAATTACATATCTCGGACCAACGCGACCGAGAGCATGTCTATGCGTCTGCTCAAGAAGTGGAGACGCTTCGCGTGCGGGACTCAAATCGTCGCCAAGAAGTTCTCGACCTGATGTCGCGTGGCGAGGTCAATACTCCAAACGATCTCTACCGGTCTTCCGTCATTTTTCACCACGGAACATCGCCGGATGATTTTCTGATCTCGCATCGGCTCGCCGTACTCGCAAGCATCCAAGGCCATCGCGGATCACGATGGCTCAGCGCGGCGACCCTTGACCGTTTCTTGATGTCTATCGGCCGTCCGCAAATTTACGGAACCCAGTTCGAGCATAACCGCGATGATAATCGCTATGAACTAAGACTGCCTCTCGACGACAAAACCCTGCTTCATTTCGAAAAGCATTTTTTCGGCGTCCCTTCGGTCATGGAACGATTGGCCGACTTGAACCGAAACATTAAAGATCCGTGAGCGTGAGCGTGCGCATGGCCCGAGACTCTTGTGCGCTATGACCTGATCATCCGGGGTGGAACCGTGATTTCAGCCTCCGACACTTGCATCGCGGATCTCGCGATCTCAAAGGGCCGGGTAAAGGCGGTCGGCTCGATAGATGCGCCGTCGAGCACGGAGGTCGATGCCCGCGGCAAAGTGGTCTTTCCCGGCGCTGTCACGGCCATGGACTGTGTCGCAATAAAATCCAGTACTGGAAAGCTTCGTAAACGCATTCCCGCGGAATGCCCCGCGGTGTGGGGGGGAATCACAACGATCTTGTGGAACTCCCTTCCTGAGTCCTGCTCCATCGACTATTCACTTCTGCTGCGCTCCGATCGCCGCCGCCTTCCGACATCGGACCTCCTTCCCGCACAACAGTCAACACGGCGATTGGAGGCAGGCGCCATCACTTCCGTCTTTTTTCTATGGGACGCGGTGCAGAAGGGGCTTATGTCGGAGAATCGCTTCGTCGACGTCATCGCGACGACGCCGGCCAAGTCCTTCGGCCTTTATCCCAGGAAAGGTAATCTGAGTCCCGGAGCGGACGCAGACATAGTGATCCTCGATCCGAACAAGCCGCACATAATTCGCCCTAAGGTCCCGCTGCGAGCGACGGGCCAGAAAATCATCAAGGGCTCGCTCATCGCCGTTTATTCGCGAGGAAAGGCGATTATCTCCAACGGAGAATGGATAGATGCCCCACAACATGGCTATTTTATCAAACGCGCCTCTGGGCTTTTGCAATGATTGACGCGATGCCCGAAGCGCTTGAGCACCAACGATCGATCCAAGGTCCCGATCCGCTTTCAAGCGCCGCGTTCGGCACTTGCGCGGGCCTTGTCGGGGCGGTTACTGCCCACGTCGCCACGACTACCCTTGGGCGAATGGGATCAGATTCTTGGCTCCAAGGCCTTTCCGGACCGCCTTTTTTCAACATCGCCCTATACACGGCTATTTTCTATGGCGCGATCGCCTGGGCAGCGGGTCGCCGGGCCACCGTGGCCGCAGTCGGTTTTTTCGTTCCCTTTCTCTCGATCTTAATACCGATGTTCATTCTTTCTCGCAACGGAGCTTGGCAAGAGGCCTCCCCTGCTGCTGCGTCCCCCTGGATCGCCGCTGTCATACGAATTTACACGATTTCGCTCTGGTCCACGATTTGCGCGATTGGCGCCTGCGCATTACCGCCGCGCCGCGTGAATTCGGCGTTCGGCGCAGCCGTCGGCTCTCTCGTGGGGTATGCCGCGATGATGACAGTCCAGAAATTCATGCCCTCGCTTCTCAAAATTCCACATGATCCGCGCTCCTTTCTTCCCCCGCCGATCGGCCTCCTCGACGGCATATTCTCCGGAGGGGGACTGTGCCTGGGAGTGACGCTGGCCGCCCGCTTTATTCCACGCAAACGTCCGCGCCCCTGATATCTTGCGGCGCTCAGGGAAGGCCCCCCCCTTTATGCTAGGATTTTTCACCAATGGCCAATAAAAGCTCCGCATTGATCGCTCTCGATGACAAATACGGCGCTCATAATTATCATCCGTTGCCGATCGTCATCACCCGCGGTAAGGGCGCCATGGTATGGGATGTCAATGGTAAAAAATACTTCGATTTTTTATCATCTTATTCGGCGCTGAACCAAGGTCATTGCCATCCGAAAATAATCGCCGCAGCGCGCGCTCAGCTGGGTAAACTGACGTTGACTTCGCGCGCCTTCTTCAATGAGCGGTTGGGGCCTTTTCTAAAGCTTCTCTGCGAAACGACCGGAAAGGGTCGAGCGTTGCCGATGAATTCTGGCGCCGAAGCCGTCGAAACCGCCATCAAAGCAATGCGCCTTTGGGGATATCGCGTGAAAGGTGTGGAGACTGACAAAGCGGAGATTATCGTCTGCGGCCATAACTTTCACGGCCGGACGACCACGATCGTCGGTTTCTCATCTGATCAAGAGTCCTACGATGGGTTCGGCCCAGCAACGCCAGGATTCGTCCATGTTCCGTTTGGCGACGCGGAGGCGCTCAAGGACGCGATCACGGCCAATACCGTCGGATTTCTCTTTGAACCGATCCAGGGTGAGGCAGGCGTCATTTTGCCTCCTTCCGGATATCTGAAAAAGGCGCGCCGACTTTGTTCGATCTATCACGTGCTGATGTGCGCCGATGAAATCCAAACGGGCCTCGGGCGGGCGGGGACGATGTTGGCTTGCGAACACGATAAAATAGTCCCGGATCTGTATATTCTCGGCAAAGCGCTCTCTGGTGGATTTTATCCGGTATCGGCATTGGTGGGTGATGAAGGCGTGCTCGAACTGTTCACTCCCGGAACGCACGGGTCCACCTTCGGTGGAAATCCGCTTGCGGCGGCGATAGGTGAGGCCGCCCTCAAAGTTTTAATCCAGGAAAAATTGCCGCAACGCTCGGCAAAACTGGGCGCGTGGTTCCTTGAAAATTTGAAGACCATCCGCCATCCTAAACTCAAGGAAGTTCGCGGACGGGGCTTAATGATGGCGATGGAGTTCACCGTTCCGGCGCGCCCTCTCGTCTTGGAGCTGGCCAAACGCGGCCTGTTAGCCAAGGACACTCACCAATACACGATTCGCTTGGCGCCGCCTCTCGTCATTTCCGAATCCCAAGCCGAATCCTCTTTTCGCATCATTCGCGACGCGATCTCTGCGTTTCCCGAATGAATCCGGACGTTACACCCGGTCTTTGCGGACTTTGTCGTCACACTCGGATAGCGACAAACGTCCGCGGTGCCCGCCTTTTTCAATGCCGCCTGTCGGAGACTCGATTGGAGTATCCGAAATGGCCGCGGCTACCCATGCTGGTGTGCGCCGGATTTATTCCCGCGCCAGAAGCGCCGCGCAACTAAACGCCGATATCATTTGCTCGCTGTGGCCGCACGAACTAAGTTTGAGGATTGTTTGGGAGTTTTGGAGTTGGTTTTACGAGCCGAGGCGTGGGTTCCTTGCCGTGAGCGGCGGAATCCACCGCCCGGGATTGAGAAGGCGCGCTGTCTACTCCACCGCCTAGAATCAAGCTCAGTCCGTAACCAAGGGCGCCCAGAAGGGCCAGGGCCGTCAAACGGCCCAAAAGACCGCCCTGGTCGTCGTTCATGCGTTCATCCTAGCACTAGGGATTACCACCGTCAAGGACTGCACGTCACGATGAATTTGGCGTTTTAACGCTTCCAATGACGCGAATTTTTTCTCGGCTCTGATTAGGAACAAGAAGCGGATCGTTAGCACGCGCCTATAGAGGTTTCCACGAAAACGGGGAATATGAATTTCCACCGTTAATCGTGATCCTCCCACCGTCGGTCGGACTCCGACATTGCACACCGCCAATCGCTCGGGCAAAATCCTTCCCGAAACGGCCACCCGCCAGACCCCGCGCGGAGGATGAGTGCCGGAGCGCATTTTGATATTGGCCGTTGGAAAACCGAGCTTGCGTCCTCGTCCCGCACCTTTGACCACCTGGCCACGCACAGTCCTCACTTAGACGGCGCCTCTTTCAACGCGCGATCCAGTTGAGACAGCGAGTCGTGGAGGGACTGCGCGATCTCCTGGGGGGACATCGCGCGCGTCTTTTCAAGCGTTTGAGCCGCATTGATATCGAAAGTGCCTATTTTTTCACGGCGCAGTGACGAGACTGTTGCCGCGCAGTCCAAACGCTCTCCGAATACTTCGGCGATCGACCGCACATAGGTCCCGCTCGCACACGAAACTCGATGGGTGAGTTCAGGAGAATTCCAATCCAGCGCCTCCCATGAATACACGTTGGCTGTCCGCGGCTTGACGGGTACTTCCAGTCCTTGTCGCGCATACGCATAGAGTGCCTTGCCTTGATGTTTGACGGCCGAATACGCAGGGGCGGGAGCATCGACGGCGCCGACCATTTTCGCGAGCTCTGCGGACAGACGGCCAAGAGTTAGCGGTGGGATCGGTTTTTCTGAGATCACCTTTCCCGTGATATCGCCTGTGTCCGTCTTGACACCAAGTCGGATAGTCCCCGAATAGACTTTATCGAAACCCTGCAATCGCGATTGGAGGCGGGTGCACGGACCGACAAGTATCCCCAACAAGCCCGTCGCCAATGGATCCAAAGTTCCGATGTGCCCGACCTTCGTTCCGCGCGGAAATTGTCTGCGTAAGACCGCGACGACGTCATGCGAGGTCCAGTCACGCGGTTTATCGACCAACAACAAGCCGCCGGGCGACGCCGCCTCCATCACTGCTGGCCGCGCTCTTTCTCGAGTTTATGCAAAAGTTCGTCGATGCGGGAGGCTTTCTTTGGCGTGTCGTCGTATTGGAACTTGAGGTTGGGAATGGTCTTGACAGTGACTTTTTTCTTTAAAAGCTCACGAAGATAAGGCGCCGCCCTGTCCAAGGCCTTCGCGACACTGGCACGTTCGGAGTCCGAGCCAAGAACCGAATAGTAAACGACGGCCGTCTTGCGGTCCGCCGAGAGTTCGAGATCCGTTACCGTCAGAAAACCGGACAAGCCTGGATCCTTCACTTGTCGGAGAAGTTCCGTTACAAGTTCCTTATAAAGCTCTCTGAGGCGTTCCGAACGATCGTACATGGGATGACTCCAGGTTTAGCGGGGAGATTGGCTGAGACGCCGGGTTCGCGTCTCCTTCGAATAGAACTCGAGGAGATCTCCCACCTGGAAACCGCCGAAACCGTCAATCCCGATTCCGCATTCAAGGCCCTTTTCGACTTCCTTGACGTCATCCTTAAAGCGCTTGAGCGTGTTGACCTTACCCTCGTGGACGACTTGGCCACTGCGCAGCACACGGATGAAACCGCCACGCGCGACTTTGCCGTCACGAATGGCCGTGCCGGCGATGTTGCCGCCTTTGACCGCGAAGGTTTGCTTGACTTCGCCCTTGCCGGTGATCACGTCGACAATGTCGGGGGCCAACAATCCTTCCAGCGCAGCCCTCACATCCTCGATTAAATCATAGATGATTTCGTATTTCCGGATCTCGACGCCATCCCGGGAAGCGATTTCCTCGGCGCGCACTTCGGCATCGGCATGGAACATCAACACGACGGCGTCGGATGCGGACGCGAGTAGAACGTCGGATTCCGATGCGTTTCCGATGGCGGCATGAATGACGCGCACGCGACACTCGGTGGTGGCCATGCCTTCCAGGGAGTCCCGCAGCGCTTGGAGGGAGCCTTGCATGTCGGCCTTGAGAACGATGTTGAGATCTTTCGCCTTCGATTGGCCGGCGTCGAGCGCCGAACGCAAGCCCACGAGGGTCATGTGCTTTTGATGCGCGAGCGTTTGTTCGCGGTGGATCAGGCGCCTTTTTTCGGCGATGTCGCGCGCAGCCTTTTCGTTCTCGACGACGGTAAAAGTGTCACCGGCCTGCGGGTTTCCCGTCAAACCTAAAATCTCTACAGGGGTGGAAGGCCCGGCGGTATCGATGCGGTGACCCAATTCGTCCAATAACGCCTTGATTTTTCCGTGTGCAAGTCCGGCAACGAACGCATCGCCGACTTTGAGCGTTCCCGCCTGAACCAAAACGGTCGAAACCGACCCCCGCTTCGAATCCATTTTGGCTTCTAAAACGGTTCCGTGAGCCAAGCGATCCGGATTGGCCTTGAGCTCGAGGATTTCCGCCTGCAATAACAGGCTTTCAAGCAGCTTATCGAGATTCAGGCGCTTCTTGGCCGAAACATCGACGAAGATCGTCTTACCGCCCCATTCTTCGGCCTGAAGGCCGTGATTGGCGAGATCCTGTCGAATTTTTTGGGGATTGGCTCCGGGCAAATCGATTTTATTGACAGCCACGACGATCGGCACGTTCGCGGCTTTCGCGTGGTCGACGGCCTCGAGAGTCTGCGGCATGATTCCGTCGGTGGCCGAAACAACCAGGATGACAATATCGGTGACTTTAGCTCCGCGCGCGCGCATTGCGGTAAAAGCTTCGTGACCGGGTGTGTCCAGAAAAACCACCTCGCCCTTATCGACTTTCACTTTATAGGCGCCGATATGCTGGGTGATGCCACCGGACTCACCTTCGGCGACGTGCGACTGCCTGATGGCATCGAGCAAGGAGGTTTTGCCGTGGTCCACGTGGCCCATGATCGTGACGACAGGGGGACGCGGCTTCATCTTGGCGGGATCTTCTTTTTCCGCCTTAGTGACGGCCAATTCTTCTTCTTTGTACATCGCTACCACTTCAAGCTCGTATCCGAAGTCGGCAGCCACGACTTGAGCGGCTTCGGTTTCGAGGCGCTGGTTGATCGTCGCGAAAATCCCCAACGACATCAATTTCTTGATGACATCGTTCGTCTTGACTTCCATTTTTTCGGAAAGCTCGCGAACGGTGATCATCGAGGAGACTTGGATTTTTTTCAGCGCGGGTTTGGCTCCCGGCTCGGCCGGCTTCGTTGACGCCGTCGCGACAGTCGAGGCGGGACGGTGGTGTTGGGGTCGAGAGCTCGGACGCTGGCCCGGACGAGAGGACGGTTGTCCAGGGCGCGGCGCCTGGCGCGGCGGGGCGGTCGGCAGGGGCTTTGTCGTGATGGCGCCGGGACGCAACACGACGGACTTAGATTGTGTTCCGGGAGTCTGCGGCTTCACCGCGGGCATGCCGGGGGGCAGCGGCGCAGGAACCTTCGCTATCACGGGTGCCGGCGCGGGAACAACCGGACGCGCCGTTGGATCGGAAGTCGGCGCGGCAGGCTTCTGGGACGCGGGCGCAACCGGAGCGGCCGGCTTGGCTAACGGCATCACAGGCGCGGTGCTTGAGGAAGGAATAACGTTGGATTTTGCGGCAGGGGGCTTAGGCAATGACGCGCCGGCCGCCAAACGCGTCACAGTGGGTGAGGAAGTTGAAACTTTGCGTTTTTTAAAAAGGTCAAACGCCGAAACCAAATTTGAAGAGGGGGGAGCGATCGAACCCTCCTCCTGTTTGGATCTGACTTCTGCCGCCGTTTTCACGACCCCCTCGACATCGGGCTTTTCGCTTTTTTTTGAAGTTTTAGCTTTCACACCGCTAGCTTTCTTTGGCGAAGTTTTTTTGTCGGATTCATCGCCGTCATCTTTTTTTAACGGCGCCTTTTTCGTGTTCTTCTTATCCATGCGATTGATATTCCGGGAGCGATGATAGCATTTTCAACTTCAGGCCTGAGAGGCTCCTTCAGCGGGGCTTTTCGCCGAATCCACCGTTGCCTGAGCCTTCGCCGCCGCGATAATCTTAGCGGCCGTCTTTTCGCCGATTCCTGATAAGGACGTCAACTCTTCAACGGTACAGGCTGCCAACCGCGAAATTTCCACGATCCCCGCTTTTACCAAGGTGTCGACAGTTTTGGGTCCGACTCCCTCGAGCGAGGCGATTTGCACCGAAGCATCGTCGTTGCGCGCAGAAGCGCCGGCGCTCTTTTGGCTCTCCGATTTCACTTCCATCGTCCAGCCGGTCAATTTTTGGGCCAGGCGCACGTTCTGGCCGTCTTTGCCAATCGCCAAAGCCAACTGTTCCTCAGCTACCAGGATTTCCGCGACGTGATTCTCGGCATCGAGAATGCGCACTCCGTTCACCTTTGCCGGCGCTAGCGCATTGGCCAACGCGACTTCCGCCTCGTCTGCCCACGGAATAAGATCGATGCGCTCCCCCGCGACTTCGTTCATAATGGAACGAATGCGGGAGCCCCGCAGCCCGACGCACGCGCCGATCGCGTCGACCTTCGGATCATTGGATTTCACGATTACCTTGGAACGGAATCCCGGATCACGAACGATGTGAACGACTTCAACGGTCTTGTCACCGATCTCCGGGATTTCGATTTCCATCAGACGCTGAAGGAAGATTTCCGCAGCGCGCGAAAGCACGACCGCAGGGCCACGCTGCGCCTTGTCGACGCGCAAGATCACCGCTCGCACGTTGGATCCGATGCCATAGCGTTCACGGCGGATTTGCTCCCGCAATGGCAATATTCCTTCCGTCTTTCCCAGGTCGATGATGATATTGCGGTCAAGGAAGCGGTGCACTGAACCGGTGACGATTTCGCCTTCCTTGGGCTTAAATTCCTCATAAAGCTTGTCGCGCTCGACTTCGCGCACGCGCTGGGTCAGGACTTGTTTGGCTGTCTGGGCGGCAATTCGTGCGAAATCCGAGGCTGGAGCTGGATAGGTCAACTCGTCTCCAATTTGCGCTCCCTTCTTTATTTTCTGGGCGGCCTCAACGGTAATTTCGAGGTCCGGCTCTGTGACCGCTTCCACCACTTTCTTGGCGACAATGGCGGAGAATGAACCGCTTTCGCGATCGATAGTTGCCCGGATATCGGCGTCCTTGCCGACGTGCTTGCGCAGCGAGGACACTACCGCGCCTTCGATCATCGACAGTATTTCCTCAACCGGGATATTTTTTTCCCGGGCGATCTGCTCCAACGCGGCCATCAATTCTGATTTCGCCATAGAATCATTCCTCCGACAGGTCCGCCGCCGCCGCGTCGTCAAGCCTTACTTCATCGATATTGCGGCGATCGAATTGCTTGAGCTCCCCACCGATCTTGACGGCGACTCTTCCGTCCTGGAGACCCTCCAAGACGCCCGCGAACCGGCGCTGGCCGTTGTCCGCGATTTTGACACGCACCTTCACGGGCTTGCCCGTAAAACGCGCGAAATCTTTATCTTTCTTCACGACCCGATCCAAACCTGGAGATGAAATTTCCAGGACATAAGACTGTTCGATCGCGTCTTTCTCATCCAAAAAACTGCCTACCCGATCAGAAAAATAAGCGCAATCATCAAGACTAATGCCCTTGGGTTTATCAAGGAATATGCGCAGCATCCACTGATGGCCTTCGCGGCGCCACTGTAGGTCCACGATCTCACCGCCTTCCTGTTCGATGAGGGGGGTCAGGAGCTTATCGATGTCTTCAGCAGTCATGTTTTTTCAATAAAAAAAGTGGCTCGAACCGAAAAGCCACTTTCAAACGCGTCCCCAACTGGGGTCGACGATCCATTATAGCATGAAACTGAACCACAGCGTCAACCAAATATCCGGCTTGGCGTGACGCCCTGGAGACGCTACAATCCCCGAATGGCTTTGGCGTCGACGGCGGTATGGGCTGGGCTTCTGGCCGGATTAAACGCCGGTACGACACAATTTGCCATGCATCCCGAACGCTGGGAAACGCGTTCTTCACTGCCGCTCGTCGAAGACCTTCTGCGTTCACCTCTCCAAACTTCGCAAACCATCGATTTCCTCGCGGATCTCGTGAAGCGGCCATCGACATCCGCTGATCAGATTACGTCCGCTTTTAAAGCCATCGGTGTCGTGCCTAAAGTCTCGCAATCACCGGGCACGTCTCCAACAATGCCGGTGAACTTGCCGGCAGAGCTTTCCGCCCCTGTCGGAATGTTGCTCGCCGGATTGATCTCGGCGCAGTCGGGCCTGAATGGCGCCGTATACTCATTGAACACGCGGCAGCGCGCCGAGGCACGCATTGCCCCGGAATCGGCTGCGAGCGATGACCCTTTTTTATTGCCGCAAGCTCATTCCTTTGACGTCGCGAATCGATTTGATCTTGCGCGCCTGGCAGCATCAGGGATATTGGCCGCCCGTAGCGTCGACGCAGCCATTCCTCGGCTTAAGTCGGCGCGCGTATCAGGCCCGTTTGATGTTCGCTGGCAATCGCCTGTGGGCGATGTAATTATTTCTTCTGGCAATGCGAGCTTCGATTCGATTACGCTCGCCCGGACGGCGTTGCTGGTTCGCCTGGGCGGAAGCACCCGATATCTCGGTCCCGCAGCGTCGGCGGAGGAAGGCCATATTCGAATCGTGCTGGATCTCGGGGGACCCGTGACGGTGGTCAGTAGCGGGCCTGCGGCGGGATCGGGAACATATGGCCTCGGGCTATTTTACGCCCTCGGACCAGGGCCGCATTCGGCAGACGTCGGCGAACGCTCCCTCGGAGCCGCGCATTTCGGTGTCGGCTATGCCGCATTTGAAGGCGACCGCGTTTACCTGTCCTCGCGTCGGTTCGGCCAAGGTGCCGCCGCCTACGGAGTCGGGGTGCTTGTGACGAGCGGAACCAACGCCGCGCTACGATCTACGCTGGCCGGACAAGGATTTGGCGGAACTCAGGGAGCGGGGCTCTGGCTCCATGACGGCGACGGATTGAACGCGCAATGCGGCTTTAACGTTCCCGACGCCCGCGAGCCACTGGGCAGCCTCAGCATGGGCCAAGGAGCGGGAATGGGGCCGCGGGCGTTCGCCGCGGGAGGACTCGGCATCGCCTCCATCGTCGGCAATCATCCGACATTAACGGCCAGTTATTTTTCGCAAGGTAGCGGCTATTGGCACGGGCTTGGAGCGCTATTTATCCGCGGCGATGACGCCCGCGTGCAGTCCCGACGTTACGGGCTAGGCACCGGCGTTCACTTTGGAATCGGATCCTTCAACCTCGTCGGACGGCGCGCGGATGTAGTCGGTTGGGGGGTGGGCCCGGGGTTCGCGTGGGATTATGGTGTGGGGCTGTTTGAACTCCATGGCGATGACGCCCATATCCGCTCCGATTGGGCGAACGGTCGATCCGACCTCGGCGGCCTGGCGATGGCTCTTATCGAGGGCGATCGCAATGAGCTCTCGCTCCAAGGCTTCGGCACCGGCAGCTTCAGCCGATCTCAAGCGGGCTATGGACTGGTCGCGATTCGCGGTGACGGCGTGCGGCTTCGCGCCAGCGACCTTCAGCTGAGTGTCGCACTCTCCTCCTATTCGATTCTTCGCGCCGATCCATGGGGCGCTTTGCAAATTGATGGCCACGTCGCGCTCGACCCCTCGCTGAACCTGCCGGAGCCGAAATGGCCGCCGCCGCAACGTGACGAATGGGCAAGAACGCAGTCCGCATCCTCCTCTCGTCTTCTTGAATTCGTGAAAAATGAGGATAAGCGCGTGCGTTTGTCTCGATTGCTATTCTCCGCCTCGGCCGCCATTCTCGACCCACGGCCTGCGCAGGCCGCGACCATAGCTCTCGTCGGTTTACCCGCTTCCGACGCTTCGGACCTGGCCGCCCTTCTCGACGCCGACCGTTTCGACGAGCTGGTCTGGGTGCGCTTGGCCGCCGCTTCGCTCGGTCCGGCCGCCGCTCGGGCGGCGGCACGGGAATATCCTCGTGCGCGCGGCGCACGGCGCGCCGCGTTGTTGGACTGGCTCAAATTCGGCGCGTTGGCTGAGTCGCTGCCGGTCGCGCGGAGCGCGCTGCGTGACGCCGACTGGCGCATGCGGCGTCAAGCCGCATTTGTCATCGGAACTCTGTTCGATGACGCGGCGGGCGATGAGCCCGGCCGACGTCGATTTCTGCGCGACTCCTTGGCCGCGTCTGCCGCACCCGAGACGCTCGGCCGCAAGCATCTTTCAGATCTATATTCCGCATTAGCGCTGGCGCCTTCATCGTCAGCTGATATACGGAGAGAACTCCTGGCGATCTCCGGCTCTCCATTTGACAACGTCTCTAGCGATGCCGTACGCCGGTACATCAGCGAAATCAAGTCCCATCCACAACTCGCCGACGCATTCCGACGCGAGGAGCGTGACGCCGCCGAGTTATTGAGCCGTGCACGTCGAAGTCTGCGTACGGCGACCGACGATGCCGACGACGAAGTCGCCGCCTCCGCACTTGAATCCCTCGGCCGCCTGGGAAATGCCCTTGATTCGCCGCGACTCATTGTCGCGTTATCAGCATTGAGCCCGGTCCGCCGTCAGGCCGCCGTTGCGGGGTTGGCGCATCTCGGGCCAGCCGCCCATGAGGCACTTCGAGTCGCCTGTGATGATCCACGTCCGGATCTTCGCGCCTTAGTCGCGTCGGCCGCCGCACAAAGCTGGGACGCTCCCGTTTACTTGCTCGTCAAAAAAGACCTGAAAGATCGCAGCTCCGTCGTGAGGGCCGCCGCAGTCGCCGCGCTCGGCGCTACGCAGTCCGGACTCGTCAAAACGCAAGCGGAACTCGTCCCGGAGTTATCCGAGCTCATAAAAACGGAAAGCGATCCGGGAATCTGGGCCTCGGCGACGTTGGCTCTGGCAAAAATCGTCCCGAAAAAGCCTTAAACCGTCCAACTCACGCCGCAGCGAGCGTTCCTTTCACGCGGGCGATCATTTGTTCAGCGGCGACATCGAGCTTCCAACGCTCGGCCGTAGCGTCACCGCGCCTCTTGTATTCGACTTCGTCCACTTCCAAAGTTCGCTTGGAAACCACGAGTCGATAGGGAATGCCGAGTAGGTCGATGTCCTTGAACTTGACGCCGGGCTTGCCATCGCGATCGTCCTCGAGAACCTCGACGCCGCCGGCCTCGAGAGCGCGCACGAGGCGGTCGACGGCGGGCCGCACACGAGCATCATCGGCCTCGTCGAGGACGACGACGGCGACTTGGAATGGGGCGATCTCTGCCGGCCACAAGATTCCGTCCTTGTCGTGGCCCTGCTCGATGGCGGCGGCCACCACGCGCGACACGCCGATCCCGTAGCAGCCCATCACCATCACCTGCGGCTTCTGGTGCTGATCCAAATATTCAGCCTTCATTGCCTTCGAATACTTGGTGCCGAGCTTGAACGTATGCCCAACCTCGATGCCCTTGAAGAATTCGGTCTTGGATCCGCAGCGCGGACAGGGATCGGCAGCGGTCGCGCAGCGCAAGTCGAAGAATCCCTTGATCCCGGGAAGGTCTCGGGCGATGTTGAAGCCGTCGACGTGCAGTCCGTCCTTATTGGCGCCGGAGATCCCATTGAGAACCATGCGCGCGGCGAAATCACAGTATATCGCAACATCGCCGTGACCTTGGGGGCCTGCGAAGCCGACCTTGCAGCCCATCGCCTGCTGATATTGTGCCTCAGACGCGCGGTACAGCGCGGGAGTGCCCACCGCGGCGGCGAGCTTGGCTTCATGCAACTCATGATCGCCGCGCATCAGGGCGATAACCGGAACCTTTCCATCGATCATATAGAGCTGGGTCTTCAGGAAATCGGCGACTGGGCGCTTGACTAAAGCGGCAACGTCGGCAACGGAGGTCTTTGCCTGCGTGTCGAATTCGACGAGCGGCTTGAACTGCACCGGGTTCGGGGCCAGGTACTGGTCCTTGACCTCAGCGCGCTCGATATTAGCCGCGTATTCACAGTTCGTGCAGGAAACCACGGTCTCTTCGCCCGTTTCTGCTAGCACCATGAACTCATGGGAGTAAGATCCGCCGATTGCGCCGGACTGGGCCTCGACGGGCTTGAACTTCAGACCACAGCGCTTGAAAACGGCTTTATAGGCGTCGTATACCCGTTTGTAGTACACCGTCGCGTCGTTCTCATCGGCGTGGAACGAATACGCATCCTTCATCAGGAATTCTCGCGCGCGCATCACACCGAAGCGCGGGCGGATTTCATCGCGAAATTTCAGCCCGAATTGATAGAACATCGACGGCAGCTGCCGCCAGGAACGGATTTCGCGCCGGACCAGGTCGGTGATAACCTCCTCGGCCGTCGGCGCGAAGCAGAATTCCGCGTCCTTGCGGTCCTTGAGGCGCAGAAGCTCCTTGCCGTAGACTCCCCAACGACCGGTCTCCTCCCAAAGCTGCTTCGGTTGAATCACCGGTAGCCACACTTCCTGCCCATCCACCGCGTTCATCTCTTGGCGCACGATGTTTTCGACTTTGCGCAACACACGCAAGCCCATGGGAAGCCAATCGTAAATTCCGGAGGCAACCTTGCGGATCATGCCGGCGCGCTGCATCAACTGCGCGGAAACGTTGTCGGCATCGGAAGGCGCGTCACGCAATGTCGGAATCAAAAGACGGGAAAATTTCATTTGGTTGGGACCTTCGTTGCGTCAGATGTTGTTTGAGAAGCCCGCGCCGCTCGTTCCGATTTAATTCGCAGGAAATCATTGTACGTCGCAAAAGCAAGCAACGACATCAAGAAGGCGAGACCAATGGTGTTGGCTCTTTCCATCGCTTGAAGAGTCAAGCGCCGACCGCGCAGACCCTCCCAAAAATAGAAAGCGCCGTGACCTCCGTCCAAGAGGGGGAGCGGTAATAAATTGAAAAAACCAATAGCCACCGAAATGAATCCGATCAGAAAAACGAACTCTTCCCACCCCGCTCGCGCCGCCCGTGACACCATTTGGAATATACCCACTGGTCCGGCCAAATCCGGACGTTCGCGTTTCCATATTTTTGAACCGATCGTCGTGACGGTTTGCTTAGTCTGCGTCCAACACAGTCTCGCCGCCTCGCCCATCGCCAGGATTGGCCCGACCGACCTGTACTCGGCCTTCGGCATGATGCCAATCACGCCCTTCTGTCCGGCCTCGTCCATTTTCGGAGTGACGGAGACGTCCATCTTGCGACCGTCTCGGTCGACGGTCAGCATTATTTTCTGATCGGCCGAACGGTGTATCGAGCTCGCCAAATCATCCCATCCGGTCAATGAGCGACCGCCGAAGGAGAGCACCTTGTCGCCGATATGCAGTCCCGCCTTATCGGCTGGAAATCCGACGACCATATTCCCGATGATCGACGATTTCGACGGCTCCGGCACGCCCTTCGCCCAAACCAAGCCTGTGTACAGCGCGAAGGCGAGCAAATAATTCATCGCCGGACCGGCGTAAACGATGATCAATCGGCGATTCCACTTTTGGCCGAAGTATTCGTCAGCCGCGGGCGGCAGTTCGCTCGTCGGATCCTCGCCCGCCGGTTTGACGTAGCCGCCGAACGGGATGGCGTTGAGCGCGAAGCGCGTGCCGGTCCGTCCGGTAAACCCCAGCAACTCCGGGCCAAAGCCGAAAGCAAACTTGTCGACTCTTACGCCGAGCTTAAGGCAGGCGAAATAATGTCCCGATTCATGTAGGAAAATGACCAGTCCCAGTGCGACTGCGTTGGCCAGAACGGTGTAGAGGGACGATCCCAGAAAGTGCAAGATATTCATCGTGAATGCTCCTCAGCAATTTGACGCGCCCAAGCGTCGATCTCGACGACATCCTGGAAACTGGGCAGACCGCCGCTGACCTTGTAGGCCGCCATCGTTTTCTCGATGACGCGGGGGATGTCGGTAAATTTGATTTTGTGCGTAATAAACGCTTCCACGGCGATTTCATCGGCTGCGGACAAAACGGCGGGCATACCGCCGCCTTTTTGCGCGGCCTCGCGCGCCAGCTCCAGGCATGGGAAGCGCGTGAAATCCGGGGCGCGGAATTCCAATGTGCCAATCTTGATCAAGTCCAAGGGCTCGACGACGCGCGTCGTGCGGGCGGGAAAGGTCATACCATATTGGATCGGCAGTTTCATGTCCGGAAGGCCCATCTGCGCGAGAACGGACCCATCCGAAAATTCGACTCCGGAATGGAAAATTGACTGCGGGTGGATGACGATCTCAACTTGCTCACGCTTAAGGCCGAATAAGTTCATAATTTCGATCATCTCGAATCCTTTGTTCATCAGCGTCGCGCAGTCGATGGTGATTTTCTTGCCCATCTTCCACGTTGGATGCTTCAAAGCCTGCTCCGGAGTCACTTTAGAAAGGTCGCCGGTATAGCGACCGAAGGCACCGCCAGACGCAGTCAGGATCACGCGCCTAATCGTTTTGAGCGCGGTCGCGGCCTTCGGGTCAGGATTTAGGCCCATCACGCACTGAAAGATGGCCGACGGCTCGGAATCGACCGGGATGATTCGTGCTCCCCAGCGATCCGCTTCGCGCATGAACTGTGCTCCCGCCATCACCATCGGCTCCTTGTTCGCTAATGCCACCGTCTTGCCCGCCCGTATGGCGGCGAGCAGCGGGGCAAAACCGACGCCGCCAACGACCGAGGTCAGCACCACGTCCACATCGCGGTGAGAAGCCAGTTCGCAGAGGCCCTCGACGCCCGCGGGGGCGTGAAATGCGCCACCATTGAGCGTCCTTTTCAGCTCTGCCCCAGCCGCGACGTCGAACATCGCGACGATTTTCGCCCCGAATTCTCGCGCTTGCGCCGCCACGAGCGCCGCATTGGAATGGGCTGCCAATCCCACCACTGATAGCTCGCCCGGCATCTCCCGAATCACGTTCAACGCATTGACGCCGATAGAACCAGTCGACCCCAATATCGCTATTCTTCTCATTTAAAGCTCAAAACGTAATAAACGACGGGAGCGCATAAGATCAACGAATCGAATCGGTCGAAAACGCCACCATGGCCGGGCAAAAGCGTCCCCGAATCTTTGACACCGGCGTCGCGTTTCACCAATGATTGCGCCACATCAGAAATTTGGCCAAATACACCGATCAACGCGCCGAAGCCGACCGCCCAGGCAGGCGTCAATGCTTCGTTAATAAAGAATTTGGAGAAGGCTAAGCACACCGCCAGCGCCGCCAGTAAGCCGCACACAGCACCTTCCCAAGTTTTATGTGGCGAAAGCACCGGCGCCAGTCGGTGGCGCCCGAACGCCCGTCCGCCTGCATAGGCGGCCGTGTCCATTAACCATACCGAGAGCACCGTCATCAGCAAAAAGGACTCACCGTGCGGCCGAAATTCACGGATCAATGCTAAATGCGCAGGCATCCAGCCGGCAAAGACCGCGCCAAAAAGAGTGAGCGCCGCGCGGTCCAAGGAATGCGTCGGCATGGCCATTTCAATCAGCGTGATTATTATCAGCCCCGCCGCCAAGGTCAGCGCCAGCGGAGCCGCGAACGCGGCACAGGCCGCTAAAGCTGCGCCCAAGCACACCGTAGGTAGCCATTGGACCGGACGTCCCCCAAGTCGAAGCATCATCGCGTATTCATAAGAACACAACGTCGAGACGGCGACGACAAAAACCGCGAATGCAAGGCCGCCGCGGTGCATGAGAAAAAGTACCAGAGGAATCCCGACGAGGGCCGTCAGAATCCGCGGAAGGAGCATTGCCTAATTCTACAAAAATGAGAGGAAGAAGGCAGTCAGCCGTCAGCCTTGGCTGAGATCCCGCCAAAACGTCGGTCTCGGCCAGCAAAATCCTCAAGGGCTGCGACTAGGTTGGCCTTGCGGAAATCCGGCCAGAGCACGGGCGTGACGTAAATCTCTGCGTAGGCCGCCTGCCACAGCATGAAATTGGACAGGCGCATTTCGCCGGATGTTCGGATCATCAAATCGAGTTCTGGCAGCCCGGCGGTATAAAGGGCCGCATTGACGGCATCTTCATCGATCGTCTTGGCCCCTAAAGCCATGGCTTTGTTGGCCGCATCGACGATTTCTTGGCGGCCACCGTAATTGAGCGCCAATGTCAAACGCAGGCCGCGGTTGTCCTTTAATTTTTCGATCGTGGAATTGAGCTCCTTTAAAACCGTGAGGGGGAGCGCATCGAGGCGGCCGATCGCACCGAGCCGAACACCGTTGCGGTCGAGCTCAAGTGCCTCCATTTTCAACGCCCAACTGAGCAGCTTCATCAGCTCACCGACCTCGTCGGCGGGCCTCAGCCAGTTTTCCGTGGAAAAAGAATAGAGGGTGAGGGCTTCGATTCCCAGTTCACCGGCGGCGCGTACGATTTCCCGGACGGAGTCGACACCCGCCTTATGCCCCGCGATTCGCGGCAAGCCTCGCGCTTTGGCCCAGCGGCCGTTGCCATCCATGATGACGGCGACGTGACGGGGCCGACGGGCGGAAGTGTCCAGCAAACGCTAAACCGTCAGGATTTCCCGTTCTTTAACTGCGAGCTGTTCGTCGACCTGTTTGATAAAGGAATCGGTGCTCTTTTGGATCCGGGTTTCCAGACCGCGCAAATCGTCTTCGGTAATTTCCTTGATTTGGAAGGATTTTTTGACCTTATTGAGGGCCTCTTGGCGCTCATTGCGGATGCCGACACGGAATTCTTCCCCAAGTTTTTTAAGGACTTTCACCAAGTCCTTGCGGCGATCCTCGGTCATCATCGGCAGGCTGATGCGCAGCATCTTGCCGTCGCTCTGTGGCATCGCGCCCACATCCGCCTTCTGCAGGGCTTTTTCGATGTCCTGGAGCGTTGAGGGGTCCCACGGGCGGATCTCCAGGGTGCGCGCCTCCGGAACCGAGACGGCGGCAACCTGCTTGAGCGGAACGAGAGATCCATAGGCCTCAACTTTTACCGATTCCAGCATCATCGGGTTGGCGCGGCCCGTACGCATGACGGACATGTCTTTGGCCATGCGCTGGAGGCGCTCCTTCATCTGCTCGTCCATTTTCGTTAGAATGTTCGAGACAGCTTCGTTGACGGTCATGTCTTACTCCGTGAAGATCAAAGTGCCGACTTTCTGGCCAGAAACGGCTCGTGCGATATTGCCCTTGACGGCGAGATCGAAAACAACGACGGGCATCGCATTTTCCATGCAAAGCGTCAGCGCGGTCGCGTCCATTACCTTCAGTCGCCGCTTGATGCTGTCCATGAAGGTCAGACGTTCGAATTTCTCGGCCGTCTTGTCCTTCTTCGGGTCGGCGGAATAGACGCCGTCTACCTTCGTGGCCTTGAGCACAGCGTCGGCCTCGATCTCGACGGCGCGCAGAGCGGCGGCCGTATCGGTCGTGAAATAGGGATTGCCCGTACCGCCCGCGAAAATGACGACGCGGCCTTTCTCCAAATGGCGTATCGCTTTACGCCGGATGTAGGATTCGGCCAATTTCGCTATCTCGACGGCAGTCTGAACTCGGGTGGGGACGCCCAACTGCTCGAGCGCGTCCTGTAGTGCCAACGCGTTCATCAACGTCGCCAGCATGCCCATGTAATCCGCGGTGACGCGGCCGATCGCTTCTCCGCGGTCCTGTTCGCCGCGCCAGATGTTCCCGCCGCCAACGACGATTCCCATTTGAACGCCAGAATCAACGGCAAGCTTGATCTCGGTGACGATCGAAGACAACGCCGCCGGCCGCACTCCACGCTCGCCCTCCCCGCATAACGACTCGCCGGAGAGCTTGAGAAGGACTCTTGAGTACTTTTTGACCGAGGGCATCCTCGGAAGTTACTCGCCGAGCTGGTAGCGAACGAAGCGGGCGACCTTGATCTCGCCGCCGATCTTCGCACCCGCGTCCTTGATGATGTCGCCGATGGTCTTCTTATTGTCGCGCAAAGAGACCTGGTCGAGAAGCACCCACTGCTGGTAAAAAAGCTTGTTTATCTTGCCTTCGACTATCTTCGCGATCTGGGCGTCGGGTTTTCCTTCCTTGCGGAGGATCTCCGTGTGGATCTCCTTCTCCTTCTCGATGTCGGTCGCGGCGACTTCCGACCGGTTCAAATACTTGGGAGAAGCGCCGACGATCTGGAGCAGCAGCTCCTTGGCGAGTTCGGCCAATTCCGGCGAGTCTTTTTTGGGCGCCGTCAACATCACCAACGCTCCCTTTTTGGCGGGAACCGCGGGATCGGGCTGATGCGCGTAACCCGCGATCAAGCCTTCGCCCGGCAGTTCCAGCCTGTCGAAGCGGCGCAAGTTCATGTTTTCGCCGAGCTTGCCGACTAAAGGCTTGACCAGCTCGTCATTGGCCGCTTCCACGCTTTTCAGTGATCCGGCCATGGCTTTCTCGGCCACGGTCTTGACCAAGCCCGAGAAGTCGCTGCCTTTGGCGACGAAATCCGTCTCACAGTTGATTTCGATGATCGCGGCGTGTTTCCCGTCGATCTTGAACGCGACGGCCCCTTCCTTAGTGACCCGGGTGGATTTCTTGGCCGCGTCCGCCATTCCCTTCTTGCGAAGAATGGTGATCGCGCCCAGCAAATTGCCCTTGGCTTCGTCCAAGGCGCGCTTGCAGTCCATCATGCCCGCTCCGGTCTTTTCCCGCAATTCACGGATTAAGGAAGTCGCGTCGACGGTCGTCATGAAATCAAGCCTCCTGCTGAGTCGTCTCTTCGACGGCGTACACGACGTCCGCGGTCTGTTCAACCTCGGCTTCCACCGCTTGGTTTTCTGCCAACATCGCCGCTTCCGCGCCGGCCACCGACTGGGCGTTCACGGCGGCGTCATAGGCGGTCTTTCCGTCTAGGACTGCGTCAGCGATCAGGCCGCAGAAAAGCTTGATCGAGCGCGCCGCGTCGTCGTTGCCCGGGATCGGATGGTCGATCATGTCGGGATCGCAATCGGTATCGCAAATCGCGACGATAGGAATGCTGAGCTTACGCGCCTCTTGGACGGCGAGGTCCTCTTCGACGGGATCGATGACGAACATAACGTCGGGCAACGTGTCCAGACCACGCAAGCCAGAGAGGTTCTTCTTCAGCTTTGACATCTCCTTATTAAGACGGGAGACCTCTTTCTTCGGTAACACCGCAAAAATCCCGTCCGCCTGCCATTTCTCGAGCTCCTCGAGCCGCTTGACGGACTTGCGCAGCGTCGTGAAATTCGTCAGCGTGCCGCCGAGCCACTTTTCCGCCACATAGGACTGCCCGCAGCGTTCCGCCTCGGTGCGAAGGATGTCGACCGCCTGCTTCTTGGTGCCGACGAAAAGGAACTTCTTGCCGGCCGCGGCCTGGTCGCGAACCCATTGACCGACTTTTTTCAGCTCCTTCACCGTCTTCTGAAGATCAATGATGTGAATGCTGTTGCGTTCTCCAAAAATGAACCGGGACATCTTCGGATTCCAACGACGGGTTTGGTGGCCAAAATGTACTCCGGCCTCCAACATGGCTTTCATCGAGACGTTGATCATGAGCGGATTTCTATCCTCCGAGGGTAACTAATGAGGTGATGATATCAAATCTTCGGCGCGCAGTCCAGACGTGTCGGAGGCAGGGCTTTGGCGGCGGGGTCAGGAAGAGAGCGAGCATACTCGACCCAACGCGGCTTCATCTTGACCATTTGCGTGAGCCCTTCCTCGACGCCCAGGGGGCGGGACGACACCGTCGCGCGGACTCTATCGGTCAGCAACGAGCTCTGCTTGGGTCGCGGCGTCGTCGAAACCAAGGCCGACTGTGGGGCGGCGATGAGGAGGTTAGTATCCAACCCGAAGGCCCGGGCCACACGCATGGCAAAATCGTAACGGACTATTTTGTCGGCACCAACAACGTGAAAAACACCGGCCGCGTCTGCATCGACCAGTTCCGCCGTGATCTGAGCGAGATTCTCGACATAGGTCGGGTTGTAACGAATATCATTGGCTATGTGCATCGCCTTTCCTGCGCTCAATCGACCTAAAATTTGGAGGACGAAATTCTTCGGCTCCCATTGCCAGCCGTAAGCTCCGGACGTGCGTATAACGAGATTACGAGAATCTGTGGCCAAAATGCCGGTTTCCGCCTCGGCCTTTTGCCGTCCGTATTCATTGATTGGGGAGGGGACATCTTCTTCGATATATTCTCCCTTAATACCGTCAAAAACATAGTCCGACGAATAAAATATCGTTCGAGCGCCGAACTCCCGACTGGCGCGGGCCACGTTCAAGGTACCGGCAACGTTGATCTTCCGCGTTTCCTCAGGATGCTGCTCACAATAATCGACGAAAGGGTTTGCCGCCGGGACCGCGACCACGGCGGGCCGGATACGCGCGATCATCGTCCGCACACCTTCGGCGTCTTGCATATCCAACTGGAGAAACCCGCCCGTCGGGTGGCAATGATAAGTCGCGCCGGCTACCTTCGCGCCTCGGGCTTCCCAAGAACGTAGGAGCGCGTTTCCCACCAGCCCCGTACCCCCGATGACAAGAACCTTACCGCGCATGGGGGGAAAAATACCAAATTTAGGGGGGGGTCCTCCGGCCCGCTCATTTCGGCCCAAAGACCCATGCGTCTCCCGGCATTCGTGTTATAATCAATGCATCAACCAATTAATGAAAATCTCACTCTGTTCGTTGGCTCTTGGGGCACTCTTGGCTTTGCCTGTAGCCGCGCAGCAGCCCCGGGGGGTCGTTTCCCGTGAGCTCTCACCCGCCCTAGCCTTCACTCATGGCCCCGCCGCCGCCAGGCGTCTAAACAACCTTTTCGATGCGACTCCCGATCGAGCCGACCTTCCCGACTCCGCCATCGTGGCGGCCCCCCTAATGTCGGAAAAACCCCCTTTATCAGCTCGCGCATCTCAGGATTCCCGCCCGGTCGCGGCGCGATTACACCAAGAGCTGGTGGTGCCGGTCCCGATCGAAACGCCGTCCTATCGCCGCACGTTTCGAATTATGCTCTCTCAACCGCGCATTACCGACCGTTTTGATGACCTTATCTACAAATACGCCCGTCGTTATCACCTGGACGCACGGTTCCTCAAGTCGATCATGGCGGCCGAATCCGAATTCGATCCTCGCGCTGTTTCTCCCGCCGGGGCACGGGGACTGATGCAAGTCATGCCCGCAACCTCCGAAGAGATGGGTGTTTCCGCCCACAAATTGCATGATCCTGAGCAAGGAATCAAGGCGGGTGCCATCTATATTCGCGAGCTTTTCAAGATGGCTTGGCGCATTTTCCACCTCCAAGGAGTGCGGTACACGGACGTTCCGCATTGGGTGATGCAACGAGTCGTCGCCGCCTACCACGCCGGTCCTAAGTACCTCACTCGTCAGCAATGGTTCGCCTCGACTCGCGCCTACGTGCGCAAGGTCGTCCTTTTCTACCATTCGAAGGTCACTGATCTGCGTCGCCCGCCGGCGCCAACTCGGATGTTTCCGTCATACGTAGAAGCCGTCGCTCCGGGCGGCACTCTTTTTTGATGCGCTCGCTCGCCGTTGCGCTGCTCGTTGCCGCAATGAATGCGGCCTGTTTTGCCCCGCTTCCGTGCTCTCAAGCCCTCTGCCCTGAAAAAGTAGCCGGCTCGTACCGCGTCAACGGCTGGACGCGTTCGGTCATTTCCGGCGCCGATACGCCGCAGACTCCGATCGTGTCCGATTCATCTGTAAAGATCTTGGAGGGCTCCGTAGACTTCAAGATTCGGGCGACGACACTCCGGGCCGCATCGGGCACCTCCTTTCATTTTGAACTCTCCACGGGCTCGCTGCGCACGCCCGAAATCTCGGTGATCGACGGCATGGTAACGGTCATCACGTCATCAGGTCCCGCAGTGAACGTCTCCTCCGGACTCCCCTACATACTGCCGTCTAAACCCTAGCCCCGCCGGCACACTCCTCATTCGCGCCGCACACCTCCGTTATGCTTGAATCTGGGCGATGAAAAAAGCGCTGATCACAGGCATCACCGGACAAGATGGGTCCTATCTCGCCGAATTCCTGCTCGCAAAGGGCTACGAAGTCCACGGGCTTAAACGCCGCACTTCCCTTTTCAACACCGACCGCATCGATCACCTTTTCCAGGATCCGCACGAGAAACGCCTGCGTTTTATCCTCCATCATGGAGATATGACCGATTCGTCGAGCCTTCAGCGCGTTGTGGAACTGGTCCATCCGGACGAAATATATAACTTGGCCGCGCAAAGCCACGTGGCCGTCAGTTTCCAAGAACCCGAGTACACCGCGAACTCCGATGCGCTGGGCACTCTGCGCTTGCTCGAAACGATCCGCACCTTGGGTCTGGCGACTAAGACCCGCTTTTATCAAGCCTCGACCTCAGAACTTTTCGGGATGGTCCGCGAAATTCCACAAAAGGAATCCACCCCATTTTATCCGCGCTCTCCTTACGGGGTAGCGAAGCTTTATGCGTACTGGATCACGGTGAATTACCGCGAGGCATACAAGCTCTACGCGTGCAATGGAATCCTTTTCAATCATGAGTCCCCGCGTAGGGGGGAGACTTTTGTCACGCGAAAAATAACTCGGGGCTTGGCGCGAATCAAGCTCGGCCTCGACGAAAAAATATGGCTTGGAAATCTGGAGGCAAAACGAGACTGGGGCCATGCCGCCGATTACGTCGAAATGATGTGGCTGATGCTACAGCAGAAAGCGCCGCGCGACTATGTCATCGCGTCAGGTCGGCAACACTCGGTCAGACAATTCGTTGAGGAAGCCGCGAAAGCCTTTAATATCCGTCTGGTGTGGAAAGGCGCCGGTGCCAAAGAACGCGGGGTTGACGCCGCCACTGGAAAAACCATCATCGCGCTTGACCCACGTTACCTACGGCCGACCGAAGTCGATTCATTGCTCGGCGACGCGTCTCGGGCACGCAAGGAACTTCGCTGGAAGCCCCGAACGTCCTTCGCCCGTCTCGTGAACGAGATGGCGGCGCATGATTTGAGGCTTGCAGAAAGCGAGGCCCACGCCAAGCGGGCTGGTTTTGCCCGGCCACCCCATCTTTCTGACTGAGGGCTTGGTAATCATACCGAAGCCCTAGAAGTCATCCAACAACCCTGTTGAACCTGCTATGATCGCGTCTTCCGCCGAGGAATGCCTGTTGAACAGGGAGACGACACATGGCCTGGCGAGAACTGACCGAGAAGCAGTGGGTGGAAGTCAGCAAACAACTTCCC